>JBEBGU010000807.1:0-2536 GCA_040081325.1 Prosthecobacter sp. | reverse complement strand
ACCCTCAATGCCTACGGAGGCGAATCCTACTGCTGACCCATGAACTACACTGCTGATCAAGCCCGTATCGACTACCCACCGAACCTGAAACGTGCTGCCGTGCTCGAACTGGGAGAACGCTGCGGACTGTCCAAATCCACCGTGCGCACACTCATCGAAGGCGAAACAGCCACGTTTAAACCGCGCCGTTTAGCCGGTCAAAAATATGGTTATTTCCTGCTCGAAGATGCCATCAAGGCCTTCTTTCCTGACTCGACAAAGTAAAATCTCAGAACACTCTATCCATGCCCTGGGCCTGAAAAGGTCAAAGCTGTGCAGCTACAGGGCGGCTGCGGACACGACGCGATTGCGTCACATCACACCTCCGCTATGCCTGCCGAATCCACGCCATTCAATCGTCTGAATCCACGCACTGAACTCACTGCCGAGAAAATCGCGCAGATGATTCAGGAGATGGAAGATGCCATCTCAGAAGCTCACAAGCTCGACTACTTCACGCGCATGGAGCTGAACCATGACACGCGCTTTGCGTGGTGGCCGGGACAGACCAATGATGGACGCAAGTGGAAGAATGACGAGCGCACGAGCGCCTTCGCTCGCCTCATGCCTGGTCAACGTCCACCGGAAGTCTTTCCGTGGAATGGCTCCAGTGACGTGCGTGTGCGCCTGGTTGAAGAAGTCATCCGTGATCACAACACGTGGAAGCGCCTCGCCCTGCAACGTCGTCAGGAACGTGTCGGACCGCGCAATCTGAGCCCGGAAAAGAATCCCCAAGCTGCCTCTGCCTTGTGGGCTCAGGTGTCCAGTTATTACGATGACATCACGAAGCGCGAAGCTCGCACCGAAGCCGCGCGCTTTGCGGACATCGCTCACGAATACGGACATTCTTTGATGCACGTCGGGTGGAAAACAGAGCAACAAGCCGTCAAGAAAACGCTCACGGCTGAGCAACTCCAAGAAGCCATTCGCCAAGCGGCCGTCGCCAATGCGGAAGCCGTTGCCCTTGCCGATTGGATCACTGCCGGTGGTGATGAAGCCGAGTTCCCCGGACTCGATGCCGAACAAGCTCTGTTCATCTCCGAAGATGCGGATCGTCAGTTGCTTTATTTGCTCGAAGCTGAGGACAACACACGCCTCGTCGCGGAGCTGCTGAAGTTTGACGCCGAGATGCCCAAGGATGAAGCCGAGCGCCTCGCGCGGTCCCTGGAGTGGGGCGAGCCTGCGGAGTATTACGCGGTCACCACCCTTCACGCGGAGCCGACTTACCGAGCGCTGACTTATGGGCTCGATGCGCTGTTTCCGCCCACCTCGTCAAAGGTGCCCTCCATGCGCTGGATCGTCATGCCTGAATGGTTGAGTGAGGTGGACTTGAACGGGCGCATCAATGATCCCCACTTCCCCTACAACGAAGCTGCCGTTGCCGCCGTGCTGGAGCATCCGGGGAAATCATTCTCGAATTTGTCAGACCTCGGCTCCACGTCCCAATGGCTCCTCAGTGGTGGCGGTGTGCGCAGTGGGATCGACGAAGACGATACCAAGAAACACGAATTCCAGATCCTGCACGTCTATTACCTCGCCTGTGCAGTCGGAAACGTGCGTGCTTTGTATCACACGGTTCTTCATGCCCAGGTGAAGGATCAAGCGCTGTATCACGAGTGCTGCGAGCACGCCCATGGACACTATCCGTTCTTCAGTCACCAGACCGAGCTTCACGCGCCTTACCTGCTCGCCTCGCGCGGATACGGAGAGCAGAGCTTCACCGATCAGGACGAGATCAAAGGCCAGCGCGACTCGTGCTCGAACAATGCCCAGATCCGTATCAAGCCACCGATCAAAGTCCCGCTGATCCTTGCCGGTGGTTCTCAGGGTGGAACCGCCGATTTGCGCCCAGGACTTCGCATTCCCACCAAGTCAGGGACCAACTCGTATGAGAAGATTGATGTCGGGGGAGACTCTGCGGATTCTCAGATGGTGCAACAAGTCACGCTCGATGCTTTCAACGCCTACTGGTGCCGAGGCTCCAAGGTGGATCCAGAGCTGAAGCAAGCGTATCGTCGTGTCATGGTTTCCGAGTTCCTCACGGACTACGAAGTCATCAAAGAACAAGCCTTCCAACTTGTTCAAGAGTTCAGCCCACAACGCATCCGTGCTAGTTTCTTCAATGGACTACCGACCTCGCTCGATGTCTCGCGTGAGGATATTCAGGGGAGAGTTGGAGTCGAATTGGATTACGATGTGGGCGAGCTGGAGCCTGCTACGCAGGAAATGCGCTTCAAAGGGCTCTCCACCGCGCTCCAGTTTGACAACGAACGCCTGATCAATCGTGAGCCGATCCTGAAAGCCCTCGTGTCCAGTCTGCTGCCAGCGCATTACCGTCTGATCGTTGCCGAGTCTGCTCAACGCGGGAAAGAAGAGACCTCCGACGAACAAGACATCAACTCGCGCATCCTCTCCGGGACGTTGATCGATGAAGCTTCCACCCTGATCCCAGGGACCAATCACGCCCTGCGACTGCAAGTCATGCAGCGCATTTACG
>JBEBGU010000806.1:0-2542 GCA_040081325.1 Prosthecobacter sp. | reverse complement strand
GAGTACGAGGCCCAGCATGAGGAAGAGCAACGGCTGCCCCTCCACCATGCCTGTGAGCACCCAGAGCAGGAAGGCCACGGTGCCAAAAAGCAGGAAGGACAGACCTTGTTTGAAGCTCTCCATCCAGGCTCCCGGACGTGGCAGCGCCGAGACGAGCTTGGGCATGATGGCAAGCACGAGGAAGGGGCTCGCGAGTCCCAGGCCGATCATGGAGAACATGACCAGCGCCTGAAAGGCGGGCAGTGTCACAGTATAACCAAGGGCAGGGCCAAGGAAAGGCGCGGAGCAAGGTGTGGCTACCACGACCGCGAGCAGCCCCGAGAAGAAAGAGCCGCTGAAGCCATGCTTCGCTTGAAGGTTCTGGCCGACGCCGACCGCCGAGGCACCGATCTCAAAGACGCCCGCCATGCTCAGCGAGAAGATCAGGAAGAAGGCGCAGAGGCCGAAGACGAAGCCCGGCGACTGAAGCTGGAAACCCCAGGCCTTGCCCAGCGTGATGACCAGCGCTCCCAGCGCCCAGAAGCAGACGAGCACGCCGAAGGTGTAGGCCAGTCCATGGTAGAGCACCTGCTTCTTATCCTCGCCCGCCTGCTGCACGACACTGAGCACCTTGATGCCGAGCACCGGAAACACGCAGGGCATCACATTCAAAATCAACCCGCCGATGAAGGCGAAGAGCAGGTAGCCCGCAAAGGAACGGACCGCAGGTTTTTCGGCGGTTGCGGCGGGCTTGGTTTCAGGCTTGGCCTCGGCCTGCCCAAACACAGACGCATTCGCCGGATCGACCTCCGCTTTCTCTGCCAGAGTGATGGTGAGCTTGGCCTCAGGCTTCGCGGGCATGCAGTTTGAGGGATCACAGACCAGCGCATCCACTTTCACGGCGATCTCCACCGCATCGCCCGCTTTGCCAGCCGGGGTGATCTTCACGGGCAGATACACCGTGCCATCGTAACCCTGGGATTTTGTGCCATCCGTTGACTCCACTTCATGAGTGTCTGGCCAAGGAAGCTCTTCAATGGTCCATCCCTCTGGAAGCGTCCACTTGAGGCGCGTCGGTTTACCGATCACATCAGTCGGCAAAACCTTACCATAGGTATGCCAGTGCTCCTGATGCACCAGCTTCACAGCAACGCGGAAAGATTGACCAGGAGCGGCTAATTTAACATCAGAGACAATGGAGGCAGTGACCTTGGCCTGATCCTCACCACCGACTAGATTAAGCTGGCCACTCGCCGGGCGCAGAAAGAAAAGAGAAAGTAAGAGGAGACGAGTGACAGGGTGATTCATGTGTTTCAGCTAATACGAGACAACGGGTCATTATATATTCCAGCTCTGTTATCAAACCCACGAAAACTCGCCTGTTACCTCTGATGTTTGAATACTCCATGCCAGCGGACATGAGAATCCATCGGCTTCAGCGTATGAATGAATGATGCTGAAGCCACTCCTTCTCCTGAGCCTCACCGCGCCTGTTGCTGGTGCGGTGGATTTCGTTAAAGACATCCAGCCCATTTTTGCCGAGCGCTGCTATTCCTGCCACGGTCCACACAAGCAAGAAGCTGCGCTGCGACTTGATCACAAGCCCAGTGCGCTGAAGGGCGGTGACTTCGGTCTGGCCATCAAACCCGGACATGGTGCTGAATCTGTTCTCGTCCAGGCCATCGGTGGAAAGATTCCAAAAATGCAAATGCCACGCAAAGGTGATCCCCTGACGCCTGAGCAGATTTCGACAATCAAAGCGTGGATCGATGCGGGTGCCGAATGGCCGGATAGCGCTAGCGTGAAACTACAGGTCAAAACGGATCACTGGGCTTTCAAGTCGCCCGTGAAACCACCTGTGCCAAAAAACGCGGCACATCCCATTGATGCCTTCATTCAAAAGAGACTCGCCAAAGAGGGCTTGAAACATGCCGCTAAGGCTGCGCCGGAGACACTGATCCGCAGGCTGTATTTGGATCTCGTCGGGCTGCCGCCGTCATCGGAGGAGATGGCGCGCCACAGTCAGACCGGTCAGACGAGTCTGACCTCACTCATCGACGAACTCCTGGCCTCGAAACACTACGGCGAACGCTGGGCTCGCCAATGGCTTGATGCCGCTCATTACGCCGACTCGAACGGTTATGAAAAAGACCCGATGCGCTTCATTTGGTTCTATCGCGATTGGGTGATCAATGCCTTCAATCGTGATCTGCCTTATGATCAATTCATCATCGAGCAAATTGCTGGAGATCAACTCCCCAATGCAACTCAGGATCAAATCGTGGCCACAGGATTCCTGCGCAACACCATGATCAATGAAGAAGGTGGAGTGAACCCAGAGCAGTTCCGCATGGAGGCGATGTTTGATCGCATGGATACCGTCGGCAAAAGCGTGCTCGGCCTGACCATCGGGTGCACGCAATGTCACAATCATAAATACGATCCAATCACTCAAGAGGAGTATTATCGGATGTTCGCCTTCCTGAATAACGACAATGAACCCTGGCGCGTGGTTTACACGGCACAGGACCAAATGCAGCGCACTCAGCTTCTGCAACGCATC
>JBEBGU010000805.1:0-2542 GCA_040081325.1 Prosthecobacter sp. | reverse complement strand
GTCCGTGAAGACGAACAAATCATGCTTCACGGCAAGGGCCGCGATCTTCTCCAGCTCCTCGGGTGGCATGATGCCTCCGGTCGGATTGGTGGGGAAGTTCAGCGCGATGATCTTGGTCTTGGGCGTGATCGCCTTCTCCACATCGGCGGCCATCAGGGCAAAGTTATTTTCCTCCCGCGTCTCGACCACCACGGGCACGCCGTAAGCCATCTTGATGCTTGGGTTGTAGGAGACGTAGCAGGGCTCGTGATAGATCACTTCATCCCCAGGATTCAGCACCGCACGGAAGGCGATGTCGAGCGCCTCTGACACGCCGACAGTGACGAGAATCTCCGTCTTCGGATCATAAGTGACGTGAAAGAGCTTCTCCACATACTCACTGATGAGCACGCGCAGAGGCTCCATGCCGAGATTCGATGTGTAGCTCGTCTGGCCTTTTTCCAGTGAGCGGATCACTGCCTCACGGATCGGCCACGGCGTGGATTTATCTGGTTCACCGACACCGAGCGAAATGACATCGCTACGGCCAATGACGAGTTCAAAAAAGTCACGAATACCAGAGCGTGGGAGGTCGCGGATCTGGGTGGAAAGCTTGTTATGGTAGTCCATTTGGTTGGGTCAAAAGAGGGCAATGACTTATGGACTCACCGGCAGACGTTCTTCATCCGCTTCCGAATTCACCAGGAACCCAGCCTGCTTGTAGGCCTTCAACTGGAAGTGTGTGGCGGTGGAAAGCACGCCACCGATGGTGCTGAGTTTCACTGCGATGAAGTTAGCCACATCGAGCAAGTCTTTACCCTCGACCAGGATGGCCAGGTCATAGCCACCACTCATCAGGAAGCACTCGCGCACCTGATCAAATTTAGCGATGCGCCGGGCCAGCCGATCAAAGCCACCCTCACGCTCCGGCGTGATCTTCACTTCCACCAGAGCGGTGACGCCGCCTTGGCCTGCTTTTTGTCGGTCGATCACCGCGTTGTAACCCAGGATCGTGCCATCCGACTCTGCCGCCGCGATACGGCGACGAACTTCGTCTTCAGAAAGGCTGAGAATGCCAGCCAGCTCAGCAGTAGAGCGGTTGGAGTTAATCGTGAGGAGTTGAATCAGGGGATCCATAGGAATGCCGATTTAAGCACGGTTCGACCCGCACGCACGTTATTGTTCGGACTGTCGCAAAGACCAACCCGCTTGCCCGCGCGTAACAGATGAGCTAGTCGTCGCGCCCCTCATTTCCCTCATGCGTATCCTTCATCTGACACCCGGCACGGGCAGCTTCCACTGCGGCAGTTGTCTGCGTGATCACGCCCTGATCAGGGCGCTGCGCGCACGCGGTCATGATGCCATGATGGCTCCGCTTTACCTGCCACTGGTGACAGACCGTGAGGTGACCAATCCTGAGATCGAAGTGCAGGCGGGCGGCATCTCCCTCTATCTTCAGCAAAAGTTGCCGCTGCTGCGCTTCATGCCGCGCTTTGTGCATGGCTGGCTGAGCCACCCTGCCCTGCTACGCTTTGCCGCGAAGTTCATGAGCATGACCAGCGCGCGTGATCTGGGTCAGATGACCCTCGGCGCACTCGAAGGTGAGCAGGGCAATCAGTGGTCTGAATGGCGGCGCGTGCTGGAGTGGATCAAGACCGAAGTGAAGCCGGATGTGATCTCGCTTTCCAATGGCCTGCTCATCGGTCTATGCCCAGTCATCGAGCGTGATCTCGGCATCCCGGTCGTGGCATCGCTTCAGGGAGAGGACGCCTTTCTCGACACACTCGTCGAGCCGTATCGCGAGCAATCTTGGGCCGCGATGCGCTCGAATGCACAGCACGTCACACACTTCGTCGCCGCTAGCCGCTACTATGCGGACAACATGCGCGAGCGCCTCGGCATCTCGTCAGATAAGATCTCTGTCGTACTCAATGGTCTTGATCTCACCTCCTTCGCTGCGGCCAAGCCGGACCCGAACTGGCCAATCATCGGCTACTTTGCCCGCATGATTCATGGCAAAGGACTCACCACATTGGTGGATGCTTTTATCGAACTCGCTCAGCGCGGCACAGTGCCCCGAGTGAAGCTCAAGATCGGCGGCTCAAAGACAGCAGGAGATGACAAGTATCTCGCCGGTCTGCAAGCCAAGCTCAAGGCCGCAGGCTGTGATCAGCGCGTCGAGTGGCACCCGAACGTGAGCTTTGGCGACAAAGTAAAATTCTTCCGCGACCTCACCGTCTTCTCGGTCCCCGCGACGTATGGCGAAGCCTTCGGACTCTACATTCTCGAATCCATCGCCAGCGGTGTGCCCGTCGTGCAGCCACGACATGGAGCCTTCCCCGAACTGATCGAAGCCACTCAAGGCGGCGTCCTCTGCGCACCCGATGATGTCAAAGCGCTCGCCGATGCGCTAGAAAGCACCCTGCTCGACAGCCAGCTCCGCGAGCGCCTGATCACTCAAGGCATGGCCCGAGTGCGCAGCGAGTTCAGCGCCACCAAGATGGCCGAGGGATTTGAAGCCATCCTGCTGACCGCAAGGCAGCCTTATTGAAACCCAACCCGC
>JBEBGU010000804.1:0-2547 GCA_040081325.1 Prosthecobacter sp. | reverse complement strand
AGACTGCAAGGTTACTTTGTCAATCGCGCGGTAGAATTTAATCACGTCGAACTTTGATCTGGGGGTGCGGGCTGATCTGCTGACTTCATTCGAGAGCTGTCAATTTTGCTGCAACTTACTGGCAAGCTTTTCGTTTCATCGCCCGCAATACCGGGCGATCCGGCCGACTCCATTATGAAAATGCGCCTCCTACTCACATCCGTCTGTGCTTTGTCTGCCTTCAGCCTTTTTGCTGAATCGGGCGACAAGGCAAACACCAGCGCTGTCTATCGGACTTGGATTGATACTCAAGGCCGTAAGCTTGAGGCGACCTTCCGTGGTATTGAGGCAGGCCACGTTTTCCTACAAATCCGCAACGGTTATGTTTATCGACTGCCTTTGGATAAGCTTTCTCCTGCCGACCAAGAGGCCGCGAAGACGCTGAAGCCTGAAGGACTCGGCATTCCCGCTGATCCTAATCTCGCGCAGGCTGCCGCACGCATCGACATGCTGGTAGATGGTGGCCTGAATAAGGCGGGGCAGAAGCCTAATCCGCTGGCCTCAGACGAGCAGTTCGTGCGCCGCGTTTATCTCGACATTTCCGGGCGCATCCCCACACGGGAGGAAGCACTCGAATTCATCAGTGACACCAGTGTCTCGAAGCGCTCAAAGGTCATCGACAAACTGCTGAACTCCGACGGCTACCGCAGCAACCTTTTCAATTACCTCGCTGATATGATGCGCGTGGCCGATCTGGCAAACAAAGCCCGCTTCTACACCTATCAGGACTGGCTAAAGAGCCAGATCTCGGACAACATCCCCTGGAACAAGATGGTGTACACCATGATGACGGCGGATGGGAAGCTGTTGGACAACGGTGCCACCGGTTATCTGCTGCGTGATGCGGGCATGAGGCTCGATAATCTGAGCCTCACTCTCAGCACCTTCCTCGGCGCGAATGTCTCCTGTGCGCAGTGCCACGACCACCCTTTTGCTGATTGGACGCAGCGGCAGTTCTACGAGATGGCCTCCTTCTTCGGAGCCACCGAGACGTACGGCGTGCGTGGCTCAAAAAATTACGGCATGCAGAACATGCGTCAGGTCCTGGCTTCTCTGGATGACAAGCGCATGCAGCAGCAGGCCAAGAATGTCCTGCGCATCAATGCGATGGCTATCGAGGATAGCGAAACCAACGATTTGAAGCTGCCAGACGATTACAAATACAAGGACGGTAAACCCGGCGACGAAGTGAAGCCGAAACTCGTGACCTGGAGTGACGATAAGGCGAAGAAAGCCTACTCCGGTGTGCAGACCAAGAATGAAGAAGATCTGCGTGAGCAGTTCGCCAAGTGGATGACCTCGCCGGATAACCCGCGCTTTGCGATGACCATCGCGAATCGCCTTTGGAAGCGTGCTTTCGGATTGGGCGTCCGCGAACCAGTCACTGATCTCGACGATCCGAGCGACAGTGTGAATCCGCCGCTGCTCCACCATCTCGCTGCTGAAATGGTGCGCCTGAAGTTCGACATGAAGCAGTTCATGCGTCTGCTTTACAACACCCAGGCCTATCAACGTGAGGCCACCAGCCACGAGCTTGGGGATAACACGGCCTACCTTTTTCCTGGTCCAGTTCTACGTCGCATGAGCGCCGAGCAGGCCTGGGACTCCTGCGCCACTCTCGTCGTCGGTGCTGATGTGGACAAATTCAAAGCCCAGCGCGGCGCACAATACTCCAAAGTCATGAACATCGACTTTGGTAAGGACTCATCACCCGAGACCATCAAGACCCAGATCGAGAATGCGATCACTGGCATGAGGCAGTACGGTGGCGCTCAGGGCAATCCGAAGAATAATGCGAAGAAGAAGCGGATGATGCGGCAGACCAGTGGCGACGACGAAGACCTCACGATTGCTCCGCCCGTGCGTGACGGACTCGTGCTCGCCCGTGCTTCCGAACTGCCGCAGCCTGAGAAAGATCAGCACTTCCTGCGTATGTTTGGCCAGAGCGACCGCCAGATCGCAGATAGCAGCAGTGATGAGGGCAGCATTCCGCAAGTGCTCATGCTCATGAATGGCGAAGCGCAAAAAGTCATCGGCCAAAGCGACTCGCTCGCCGTCCAGATTGCTACCGCTCAGAAGACTCCCGAACAGCAGGTGGAAAGCCTCTACCTCAGCTTCTTCAGCCGTAAACCGAAGTCGGCTGAAGCAGCCGACGCGGTCGCCGGACTTAGCAATGGCCTCAGCATCCGCGATCTGACCTGGGTGCTGTTTAACACGCGCGAATTCGTCTTCGTGGAATAATTACCTTCAATCTCTCACGGCCATGAACTTCCAAAACAAACTCGATTCGATCACACGCCGTGCCTTCTGTGAAGGCTGGGCTAAAACTGCCCTCGGAGTGACTGTGCTGCATGGCACTGCGCGCAGTGTTTTAGCTGCTGAAAATGCTGTGGCGCCCCCATCCACCGGACCTGGTTTCGGAAAGGCAAAGAACGTTATCTTTCTTCAGATGGTTGGTGGCATGTCACATATCGACACGCTCGATCCAAAGGATGGGCCGACCCAGGG
>JBEBGU010000091.1:0-9672 GCA_040081325.1 Prosthecobacter sp. | reverse complement strand
GCCCGATCAGTGAAGCCGCAAAATACGAGATGGCGATGCCGAGCGCCGCGAGTCCAAAGCCTAGTCCCGCCGCAATAATGACCGGCAGCGGCAGCATGACCGAGGCATTGCCGACCACGCGCTCCAAGATCAAGCAGGGTGTAAGCAACACGATGCAGAGACGCATCATCCCGGCATCGACCTCGGCAGGTAGAAGACCCGTTTTTCTGACAGTGAATCCCGCTGCCATCGCGAGATACACGGGCAGTACGACGGTGAAGATACTGGCAAAGTCGAACATGTGGAGCGCCCATGGTGGCGTGCTAAGATGACAGGGCAAGCCTCAGCGTCGTTCGCTTCGCTGCATCGAATGAGATGACTTTGTGATTGCTACTGCATTTTCATCCCGTCAGAGTAGCTGCTCATGAAATTCAATTCACTCGCCCTCTCCGTTGTCTTATTCGTCGCCGTGGCCGCTCAGGCTCAAACGACCGCTCCTGTAGCTAAGCCTGCTGCTCCTGCTGTCATGCTGCCACCGCAGGCACCTGATGTCCCCGCGCAAAAGTTTGGTCCAGATGGCAAAGTGAACGCTGGATTTGCTGCGGCACACGAGCGCTTTGTGAAAATCGCCCAAGAAGGCACGGCACAACTCGTCTTCCTTGGAGACTCGATCACGGCTGGCTGGGGCAGTCAGAAAGCCGTCTGGGAAAAAGCTTTCGGTGCCTACAAGCCTGTGAACTTCGGCATCGGCGGCGACCGCACTCAGCATGTCCTCTGGCGCATCACCAATGGTGAACTCGACGGCATCAAGCCCAAGGCTGTCGTGCTCATGATCGGCACGAACAACTCCGGCAGCGATTCCGCAGAAGGCATCGCCAAAGGCGTCACCGTCATCGTAGAGACAATCCGCGCTAAGCAGCCACAGGCCAAGATTCTACTGCTCGCCGTCTTTCCACGCGGTGATAAACCGACGGGCAAGCTCGGTGCTGCTAATGAGAAGCTCAAGCTAGTGAACGCCAGCCTCGCCAAGCTCGACGACGGCAAGAGCATCCACTTCCTCGACATCGGCAGCAAATTTCCACAACCTGATGGTGCGCTCACCAAAGAAGTCATGCCCGACTTCCTCCACCTCTCCGCCGCCGGCTATCAAATTTGGGCAGACGCGATCAGTCCGAAACTCGCGGAGCTAATGAAGTAAGGTATCAGCTTCATGGGTGCTTCATGGTCTGCGGCTGATCTTGATTCCCCTGCGTGACCCGGATGCGCGGGAGAAGTCGCTCGATGATTTTTCCGCCGATACCAGGAACGCGGGTCAAATCCGCCGCCGAACTAAAAGGTCGCGCATGGATGATCGCTGTGGCCAAAGCGGGACCGATATTTGGCAATGAATCCAGTTCAGCCGCCGATGCCGTGTTGATGTCAATACGTGCGGCGTCGGCCGCTTGCTGTGCCTTCCGTTCCGTTCTTTCCGCTTCTGAATCCGAAAGCACCGCCATCATGGCAAAGCCCAGCAGCACTGCTGCTGCGACCTGCCAGATCCAAGACAGCGGGGCCTGCTCTTCCAGCTCAACCCACTTTCGTGTTTGTTTCGAGAGCGGTTCGGGCTTCGGCATCGGCTTACTTTTTTAGTCCGCTCAGTAGCGCTTTCATCCTCGCGACTGTTGCCGCATGGGCAGGGTCGCTTGCGAGGTCTTTGGCTTCTTGTGGATCGGCTTGGAGATCATGAAGAGTGGCACCCTGACGGCCTTCATCCCACTCGGTGTAACGGTACTGCTCAGTGCGGACACTGACGCCGAGGAAGCCCTTGCCTTTGCCCTTTTTGCTACCTTTCCTCTTTTCGAGATTCTTGGGATCAAAACTCGGTGCGGTGGTGCCGACGGGAGCTCCACGCAGAACTTGAGAGAATGCGGGATGGCTCCATTCGGCTGTTGGATTGTCAAGCAGGGGCTTCAGACTCACGCCATCAGTCGCAGGTGCGGGCAGGCCACACACATCTGCGAATGTGGCATGCAGATCGACGAGTTCGACGGTCCGCGCGCAAGTCTTGCCGTTGTTGGCACTGCCAGGGACGCTGATGATCAGCGGCACATGGGTAGAGTTCTCCCACAGGCTCTGCTTTTGCCATAATCCGTGATCACCCGTGTGGTAGCCGTGATCGCTGTGGAAGACGATGACAGTCTTGTCCCGCAGGCCGAGCCGCTCGACAGCGGAGATGACTTCTCCGACTTGGTCATCCATGAAAGTCGTGGAGGCGAAGTAGGCCTGAAGGATCTCTTTGCGCATCGGATCAGTGAGCTGGTCCTGCTCCTTCTTATAGCTCGCATAAGCCTGTGATGGAACGCCCGGCACATCCTTCATAGGCCCAGTAGCAAGCTGGATACCGTCGATCGGATACATGTCGAAATACTTCTCCGGCGCGACATACGGCGTGTGCGGACGATAAAAACCGACCGCGAGATAAAACGGGCCGTCCTTCTTTGCTTCAAGCAACTTGATCGCCTCCGCAGCGCCCACGGCATCGGTTTGTGGATCTTCCGATTTGTCGGCGAACCAGCTCAGCGTGCCACCGAACTGACCGGGATTGAGTGTGTGTATTTGGTCCTCGACTTTCTTGTCGTGACCGATCGGGTTGATCACCTGCATCCATGACTGATCATCATCGAGTCCGCTGGTGCCGATCTGTGTCGGCACGCCATAGTGATAGAGCTTGCCGACGCGCGCAGAGAACGCGCCCGCCTTTGAAAACGTCTGCGGGATGCTGGCGATATCAGGCAGGGCCTTGCGAAAGTGCGTGGAGTTTTCATACACCTTAGTGCTGCCTGGCCTCATGCCGGTCATGAAGGAAGCTCGGCTCGGATTGCAAAGTGGGAACTGGCAATACGCCCGCTCAAAGCGCACGCCCGTCACCGCAAGCTTGTCGATGTTTGGCGACTTCACCTGCTTGTGGCCATAGCAGCTCAGCGTACAATTCAAGTCGTCGGAAACAATGTGCAGAACGTTAAACTTAGGCGCAGCAGCAAGGGCGGCAGAGGCGAAAAGAGCAAGGCTGGCGGTGAACAAAGACTTCATGATGGGCCACGATAACGCAGCCGAGGTGGCTAGCTCTCAGGTTTTTACAGGAGACTTCTGTTTTGATATGGGATTGAACATTCTATTTCGCATCGGCGGAATGCATCAAGCCTATCTGAGGTGTTATCGAATGGCCGTATCGATCATCTCCTTTGCTGATTCTGGAGACCAATCTTAGATCGCAGTTGCCTTCCGGCGGTCAGCGGGGCATGGCTCGTCTGCTCCATGAACGCCTCACCCATCCTGTCTTGGCTTGAATTTTCTGACGGACGTCGATTTAATCTGACGGGCACGGCGACTGTGGGGCGGGCGCCGGAGAATGCGGTGGTGCTCACGGATGACCAGATTTCTCGCCGACATGCGATCATTCAGTCTCAGGGCGAAGGCGAATTTTGGCTGGTGGATCTCGGCAGTGCGAACGGCTCTTACCTCAATGAACGGCGTATTTCACAACCGCTGCAACTGCGTGTCGGTGACGTCATCCGACTCTCAGCTGTGGAGATGACGTTTCATACGGAGATGCTGACCGGGGCGCACCCAGCAGGGCGGCAGCTTATGGCCAGCACCATGCTAAGCGTGAAAACCGCGCAGTGCTGGATGCTCATGGCGGACATCATCGGCTCCACCCAGCTCGCTCAAAATGTCTCCACTGAAGAACTGCCACGCATCACAGGCGGCTGGTTCAAAGCCTGCCGCGAGATCATCGAATCTCACGGCGGCCATATCATGAAGTATCTTGGCGATGGCTTCTTTTGCTATTGGGAATCTGAGCCGGACAGCGCTGAAAATATCCGTCGCGCGCTAGCCGATCTTTATCCACGGCAGAGTCGAAAATCACCGCCATTTCGCATCATCCTGCATCATGGCACAGCGGCGCTCGGCAGTGTGCCGACGATGGCGGAAATGAACCTGCATGGCCCTGAAGTGAACTTTGCATTCCGCATCGAAAAGATCGCGGGTAGTCTAAATTTGAATGTGATGTTCAGCCAGCCCGCGCACGAGCGACTCGGCCTGATGGCGCGTCAGGTGCATACAGGCAAGGTGGATGGATTCTCAGGCCAGCACACCTTTTTCTCTCCTGATCTGCCCAGTTCGTGATGCCATGATTTTTCGCTGCCTCTACCTCATCCTTCTTTCGTTCACCACGACATAGGCAGCTGAGAAGTGGAACCTATCTCGACAACGGCAAAGTCCGACTTGGCGTGAATCTCAGCGCAGGTGCTTGTGTGGGTTGGTTCTCACACTCGCACTCGTCTTGTCGAGTAAAGTGTCGAGTAAAGTGTCTGTCCCTTTATGCCCCAGGAATGAAGGTGTTGTTAGGCGAAAAAAGGGTGATTGGAGGACTTGCCACGTCTTCATTAGGCCATGGCACTCGGTCTGAGATAGGTATGGCCGTCCACCTTTCCTCTGAGTTCGCCATGATCCGCATGTTCAGGGATCACGGCCCTGGAAACTTCTACTTCGTGCGCACCACCAGCACGCGGCGATCCTGTTGCATTTCCACTTCGTTGCCCTGGGGATACATGGGGAAGCTCTCACCATAGCCGTGGGCGCTCAGCACGCTTGCGGGCACTCCGTAGCGCTGGGTAAGTTCATCATAAACGCGCTGGGCGCGTGATGCCGACAGTGTCACATTGTATTCGTCCGTGCCATCCGTGCTCGTGTGACCTTCGATGTCGAACACGGTGCCGACTTCTGTCTTGCTGATGGCCAGAATCACGCCTGCCACTTGCTGAAGAGCATTGCGTGACTCCTCGTCGAGTAGCTCCGCCGTCTCTTTCACAAAGAGCACCGGGAGCGTCACATACGGCAGCTCGCGGCTTTGCCCCTGCTCCTCCACCAGCACGACACTGCGCTCTGAATTGTACACACGGCGCGGCTGGCCGGGAGTGTCCACCACGGTGGTCGTCTTCGTGGTCTTCACCGCCGTCTGAGGGACGGGTGTAACCACCACCACCTTGGGCACCAGTGACAACTGGCGCTGCACCACGGCGGAGTCCAGCGTGCGCACCACGATGGAAGGCTGCGCCACGACTTGAACCCCGGGTTGCACGACGACGACAGACGGCGCTGCTGGAACGACGGTGACTTGACCGTTCAGAGGGATCTGCGTCAGGCAGAGAGTGGAGAATAGAAATAGGGAGGTCTTCATAATTTGGGGGTAGTTGCTTTGGTTTCCGTTAGCAATTTCATGCCTCGCTGGTTGCCAGTCCTAATGCCATGGGGTCAAACCCGACCCCAAACATCCCGGCGTATCGCGCCGGCACAGTGGGGTTAGACCCCATGGTGAATTATGGGCAACCTCATAGCTTCGAGGCCATGAAAAACACATTTGTTAAATCACTCCACGCGCTGCTCATCCTGGCCACGCTCGCCACGAGTGGAATCACCCTGGCACAGAACATCGAGGCCACCACCACGACCACCACATCGGAAGGCACCGTCAGCGAGTTTGGCCCTCAGGGACTCATCATCAAAACAGCTACAGGTAGCCAGCCGGTGCGCTACATTTCCAGCGAAACGACGAATTATGTGGATGAAAATGGCAACGCCGTCTCCGCCAAGCTCGTGACTTCAGGACTTCCTGTCACAGTGTATTACACCAAGGTCGGCGACACGCTGATCGCCTCCAAGATCATGGTGAGAACAGGAGGCACCGCACCTGCCCTTGCCGTCACGCCCATGGTCACCGCTCAAACCACAACCATGTCCATGGGGACGATCAGCGAGTTCGGGCCACAGCGGATCATTCTGCGGACAGAATCGTCTCCGCAGCCCCTGCCTTACACCTACACCAAGACGACGACTTACGTGGATGAAAGTGGCGCACCCGTCTCCATCGAGACGGTGAAGTCCGGCCTTCCTGTCACCGTGTATTACACCCAGGTGGGTGACACCCTGGTGGTTAACAAAGTCATCGTCAGAAAAGCCGTGGTCGTCCCTGCCCCCGTCGTCGA
The DNA here is from genome assembly GCA_040081325.1 of Prosthecobacter sp. GTDB lineage: Bacteria > Verrucomicrobiota > Verrucomicrobiia > Verrucomicrobiales > Verrucomicrobiaceae > Prosthecobacter. The sequence goes on along the minus strand of JBEBGU010000091.1, from coordinate 3,667 downwards.
AACTACGAAGACCACGACGACGACCACCGCCACCAAACCATAACCCGCCCAAAAGATAACCACAACTATGAACAAGCTCCTTCTCTCCTTACTGGCAGGTGCCAGCCTGATCTGCCTCTCCAACTGCGAGAGCTACGACCACGATGACGACGATGATGAAGATCATCGCCACAACCGCGGCAGCACCACCACCACAACGACCGAAGAAACCACGGTCAGCTCACCGACCTCACTCGTCCCGCTCTCTGCCACCGTGGAAACTCAGACCACGCGCACCTATTAGTCGTCAGCGCGTAGAGGCATCCTCACGAAAGCGGCCCAGCGAAAGTTGGGCCGCTTTTTCATGGAGTGGCGCTGCCGCACCCGCTGCCGGGATGATCCTCCGCCTTAACCGAGTGCCATTCACCTTCATGCTTGGAGTCTTATTTATCGTTTTGGGCGGGAAAGAATGGGCGAAAGAACGACGACGGTGTCCTCGTCATGAGCGCACACATCGGGTGCGTGAGCTTCCTCCAGTGAGAGAATGCCCCGTCAGCATGCGCCCACTTGACCGAACCCATCCACTGCCATGAAACAACGCCTCCGCATCTTGCTCCACGCTTCGTTCGTCATGCTCATGCTGGGCATCACCGCCACGCCGATCCACGCCGATCTACCTCAGCAGCGCAAAGCCCTCGACGAACTCCAGGCCGCGAAGAAATCCGCCGACCCCATGCCATTGCTGGAATCCGCCAAGACACGCATCAGCAAGGCCAACAAGGGAAACAAGGGCGGCGACAAGGAAGACGTCGTGGACAAAATCGACGAGGCGATCAAGGAGCTGAAAGCTGGCAACAAGGACAAAATGGAGCAGAAGATCAACGCGGCCATCGCCAACCTCCATCAGGGCAAGGACAAGTCGAAAAAGCCGAAATGAGGCCGCCGCTACATACAAGAAATTAGATTCTGTGCCTCTGTGTTCTCACGTTCTCTTGCGGTGCCAATAATTGGTTGGGCGGTGTCTGTCATGCAGTTGCAGTCTGACGTTGTTCCACGCCAAGGCTCTCGTGGCATGAAGGCGGTGTATTCGGAACACTTCCAGACGGAGTTGTTGTGCTCGGTATTGACAGATGTTCGCAAATTTGGTAACAAGCAGACGTGCCGCGAACCAAGGTCATTTTTTACCAGGAAGAGGACGGAACCGTGCCGGTTCTAGACTGGCTGGAGGCTATTCCTGCCAAGGCACAGTTGAAGTGCCTAGCACGGCTGGAGCGGCTGCGGCAGGAGGGTCATGAACTGCGTCGGCCCGAGGCGGACTTGCTTCGAGACAAGATTTACGAACTACGGTCCAGCCTGCAGGGCGTGCATTACCGCCTGCTGTATTTTTTCCACGGCAATGTCGCCGCCGTGGTCTCACACGGAATCGTCAAAGAGGATCGCGTGCCTCCCGTGGAGATCGACCGGGCGATGGAGCGGCGCAGACGATTCGAGACCCATCCACAAGCACACACCTTTGAGGAATAACCCCATGAGCAAACCCAAGAACAAAACAACCAACGACGCCGTGGAAATCCTCCACCGCCGCCTCGTGTCTGGCAAACCGGAGCAGATGGCGGAGCTGGAGCGCATCCGCGCTGAGGACGCCGTGGCACGCAAGATTTATGATCTCCGCACCCAGGCCGGCATCTCACAGCGTGCTCTCGCCAAGCTGGTGGGCACCACGGCCTCCGCCATCTGCCGGCTGGAGGACGCTGATTATGAGGGGCACTCGCTGGCCATGCTGAACCGCATCGCCGCCGCGCTGAACAAGCGTGTCGAGATCCGCTTTGTTTCGGTTCCTGCGCCACTCAAGCCGCTTGCGTCATTCGTTGCAGCCCGCCCGGCCAGCCAGCCGAGACTGCGAAAGCCACTTCCAGCGGCTGCTCGCAAATTGCGTGATCGGGTCGCCACAAAGTGATCTCGATACCATGCTGGCCTCCACCTTCCGCGAGGCAGCCATTTCGTCGATCCTCACCTCCAATTCACGAGACTTCACCGTCTTGGGCGACTTCGTCAGTGTGACACCTTGAGGTTAGAATCACGAAGTCGGCTACACGGAGCGTCTGTCAGCCAGTTGCAGCCTGACGTCATTTCCCCTCGGTCCCCGCTTCCCCTACATCATCTATTATTTGGTCGAGGATGAGGTGCTCTACTTTGGAGCCCTGCTGCACAGCGCGAGACACCCGGAAGCCTATCGCGGCTCATTCACCGACCTGTAGAAAACCTCAATCGAGAGACAGATGCCTGGAATCTTTTTTTCATTATTTTAAAAACAAACTCAGGTATGCGAGTGCCGCTATTCCAGCAATCCCAATGGGAAATGCATCCGTTAATGTCGATACAAATGGCCTCTTAAAAGCAGAAAGAACTAATGCCGCAATTAGTGAAACAACGAATGAGAAAATTACTGCGCCAAGCAACCATCCCACAGCTTCTAGAACAAAGCCTAACACTCCCAATTGAGAAGATGGCATATACATCTCAAGTGATGTTTTTGGTCGAAACCAAGCGTGAAAAACACCTAGACAAACAGCAAAGCTGGCCGCCTTCAGACAGTTTATTCTAAACCTATCCCAATCAACTACAGACTGATTTCGTGAATGTAGAGGCGGTGGCGGTGGCGGTGGCGAAGCAGAAGAAATGCGCTGAATTCTGCTTGTGCGCTGCAGTCGATCTGACGGAATAGTTATAATATGGCGGCAAGTGGGGCATTCAGCACTTTGCCCAATCAGATCGTTATCCGCGTCAATGTGCTGGCCGCAGTGCATACAGTAAAACTGGGGCATAGATTGGAATAAATTCGGTGTTATTTAAGGCGCGAGTGATGTACTGTAGGTTGGTCTGAATGTGAAAACAAAAAACTACCTCGAAGCATGAATATTGCGGCAATTGGATTTTTGGTGTTGGCAGGAATGGCCGGGGGAATGAATTATTACCTTCGCATCAAGCCCCGCCAAAATGCTGAGTACCGAGCTTACATCACCAAGCTATCAAATGACGCCATGGAGATGAGGCGCGAAGAAGAAACGAAGAAGCTGAATGAGCTTGTAGAAAAGATCAATGATTCTACCAAGAAGAGCTTACAACTAACCGAATCCATGCGGCAAAGTAAAGAAAGAGGTCTTGCCACCCAAAAAATGATTCAAGAGATGCAAGGTATGAAAAGTGGCATTGATGATCTTCGCAAACTCCCACCAAGGATCGAGGTTAAGTAGGGGTGTAATGTGACGGGGTGTGCCGCAAAGGTTTATCCACCTTTAAAAAAGGCCGTCAAAGGCTGGGATGCGCTACATCAGCTTCAATACCGGAAAGGCGCATCAATACCTAAAGCGAACGCGATCAGTTGCAGCTCTTTCGAATCAAACCTTCGAGCAACCGAACGATCTCGGGTGGCGAAGCACTGTCGGCCAAGATAAGGTAGGAAGAATCATGGGCGGCGGCGAAGTTCCGTTCGATAAAGTCACTGCTAGCAACCAAAATGTGGGGTGTTTTCGGTCTATACTGCCGAACCCATTCTTTGGTAAAGTGCCATTCTGTACCGCCGTGTCCCACAACGAACTCAATGATACCATCAAAATGCTCTTCACCAGCAATTATGCTTTGAGCAACAATGTCCGTCGGTTCTGGAGGGGGATTGACGACGCGTTCG
>JBEBGU010000803.1:0-2556 GCA_040081325.1 Prosthecobacter sp. | reverse complement strand
TTCTCTTCTGCTTTGTTTGGTTGCGGAGGTCTTCCTCGTTGTCTTGAAATATCGACTCTACCCAGGTTGGGCGCTGCACATGGTGTCCTGGATTTCTGTGCCGGGATTAATGTTGTTTTTTGCTGGAGCGCATCATCCCGCACTCTCAAAACGGCCTGCATGGAAACCTGTGGCTGAGTGGCTGGGCAGACTGAGCTACCCATGCTACATCCTGCACATGCAGCTTCTTTTGATCCTGCATCACTTCACTCTGCTGTGGCTGCCGAAGTCGATCACTAGCCACCCGCTTATCTATTTGCCCTTTCTGCTGCTACCGCTGCTAGCGCTCATGGTGCTGATCGGCCCGCCGATGGAGTCGCGGGTTATGGCATGGCGTTCGCGAATGTTAGGACGCCCAGCGCAGGCCTAAATCAGGCACTTTTTATGTGTGGTTTTATTGGCTGCTTCCGACCCGAGGGCCGGCCTTTGCCCCATGGCGTTCTGGAGCCGATGCTCAGCGCTATCCGTCATCGTGGTCCCGATGACGAGGGCTTTCATGCCGTTTCCTTTTCACGCAGTCAGACACGACGACATGAACGCGGCACTTCGCCGGCAGAAGCCGCTGATGGCGGCTTCGGATTTGCACGACTGAGCATCCAGGATCTGACGGCAGCAGGGCACCAGCCGATGGCGAGTGCGGATGGTCGCACGGTGCTCGTCTTCAACGGTGAGATCTACAATGCCGTGCCGCACCGTAAGTCACTGCTCGCCAGTGGCGCGACTTTTCGTGGGCACTCAGACACAGAGGTGATCCTGCGCCTTTATGAGAGCCACGGCTGGGCAGAGATGCTGAAGCGAATCGAGGGCATGTTCGCCATCGCCATCGCCGATGTGAAAGCAGGTCTGCTGCGCGTGGCGCGTGATCATTTTGGCATCAAGCCGCTCTACTACACTCAGTTAGGCGACGGCACGCTGCTGCTCGCTTCAGAAATCAAAGCTTTCCTCTCGCATCCTGAATTCCGCGCGGAGCTCGAGACGGCGCATCTGGCCGAGCAACTCATGTTTCGCTACACTGCCTGGGATCGCACCCTGCTGCGTGGCGTCAAACAACTGCCGCCTGGCCATGAACTAGAGTGGCGTGCAGCCGATGGTTCACTCACGATCCGCCGTCATTGGTCACTTCCAGATCCAGGAGGTGAGCCGATTACCGCGGCTCATTTGCGCGAGACACTGAGGCGCGCCGTGCAGAGTCAACTCGTGAGTGACGTGCCACTCGGCACGCAGCTCAGTGGCGGCATCGACTCCTCTCTAGTGACACTGGATGCAGCGCGCGCAGGCGGCGAGACTCGGCATAGTTTCTCCATTGTTTTCGATGATCCCGAAGTCAGCGAGGACACATGGATCACTCAGGCTGCGCGAAAAGCTGGCGTCCACAGTCACCGCTATCTTTTCTCTCCCAAGCACTTCGCCGATGACTTCTCGCGTGTGACTTGGCACCTCGATGGGCCGCCGGGAAACCCAAACACGCTCGCTATCGATCTGCTGGCTCGCGAGGCGCGCTCAACGGTTAAAGTCATGCTTACAGGCGAGGGCTGTGATGAACTCTTCGCTGGCTACAACCGTTTTTATTACACCGCGCTCCAGCAGCGCCATTCGCAGGTATTTCGTCTTGGTGCGGCTCTCTGTGGCCAATCACGCGGTCGCTTGTGGCGCTTGTTTGGGCAGGCCACGCAGAGCTTGGAGCATCAAATGGTCACAGGCTCAGCCTATGGTGCCGCTTCTTTTGTCTCTGAGCTTTACCCCGAAGCGCGCATTGTCGATGCCCTCTCCCAGCGGCTCGATCATTTAGCCGCCATCCCTGGGCAGGGACTCACCCAGCAGATCCGCTATGAGGCCGAGACGTATCTCCCCGACCTGCTTCTGCGCCAGGACAAAATGACCATGGCGCATGGCGTCGAGTGCCGTGTCCCATTCCTCGATCTGAGTGTGGCCAAAGCCGCCCGCTCTCTGCCTCCCTCTGAGCTCGCTTGTCCCATTTATGGCGCAAACGCCCGAATGCGCGGCACCAAGCGAATGATCAAAACGCTAGCAGCAAACGAGTTTGGCAGCGGCTTTGCCTACCGCCGGAAGCGCGGTTTTGACGTGCCTCTTGTCGATTTTTTCCTTCAGGTGCAGGTGCGGGAAAGGATGCAGGACGAATGGCTGCCGGGCATTCAGCGGCGTGGAATCCTTCAATCGGAAGTGATTTCGAAGCTTTGGGATTCTTTAGGTTCCATGTCAGGTCCAAACGCCCAATCAACTGCCGAGGCAATCTGGGTTACCGTGGGATTGGAAGTCTGGGCTAAGCAAGTCTTGGATCGCCTGTGATCGAGAGAAGGCTAAAATTAAGGCAAACAAGATAATTGCTAAAAATTGTTGTTTATTATTGTATTTATATTATATATAACTGCATGAACTTCAAATCAGCCATTCTCATCGCACTTTTCGGGATCGCCTCGTTTGCCACAGCCCAGACCATTGGCATCAACGGCGTGGATCGTGACGGCTACGGAGGTGTCTATGAAATCAGCGGCCAAA
>JBEBGU010000802.1:0-2558 GCA_040081325.1 Prosthecobacter sp. | reverse complement strand
GTTCAGGGAAAACCAGGAGGCGCACGCCATCGCCCGCCAGCCGCTGTATTTCCTGGCGAAGGATGGCAGTATTGGCAGCCACATCCCCCAGCTTTAGCTCAGGTGACACGGCAGCCACTCGGGCAAATCCGTGCTTTTCACGCTGACATTCGGGCTGGGTCGGAGCTGGCATGGCGGAAGTCATAGCACACTTGAGCAGGATGGAAACCCATCTCCAGGCAAAGCTTTTCCAGCTAGCCAATACCTTCGAGAAAGGCGACGCGCCTTCTGCGGAGTTGTAATGATTCTGTCTCAGCGCGGTTTAATCTTGCGAGGCTGATTATAAATACTATAATTTCGGCCTTCCGATATGTTCCCACGCCTCGTCACATGGTCCATTCTAGCTTTAGTCAGCCTCGTCGGCGGACTCGTGGCGCACCAGAAGGGCTATGTAACCGCGGTGAAAGAGAAGGCACATGAGTGGTACAGTGGCGAAAATCAAAGCTACTCGAGCGTGCGCTTCCGCGTGGATCTCGTGGATCGTCTAAATTACGCCAGGATCGCAGCGCGTCAGCCCATGCTGCGGGTCGATCCAGAACTCGACACCTGGGTCGAAAAGCAGTTTCCGAACATGGTGCTCGATGACATGAGCGCGGTGACCAAAATGGTGCAAGACGCTCTGCCCCGTTACTATCGCGTGTCCATTTGCACCGCCAACGGACCGACCCTGAAGACACTGCTGGATGAATTTCAGAGCTTTACCGAAAAGACACCTCTGGAGATGACCCACCTGGGCTGTGCCGTCAGATCCTCGGCAGGCGGACTCAATCAGCAGGCGCTCATCATCTTGGGTCATAGGCTTAACGACTTCAGTCCCGAATCCCTAGCCGACAGAAAAGAAGACGCATTCTTCAGCAAATGCACCCACTGCAAGCATCCGCATGTCGTGCGTATTTCGCGCCAGCAAAGCAGCCTCGGGCTGGAGTGCCCGAGCTGCCGCCGCACCTATGCCGTGGTGGCTGCGGATATGTCTGGGAAGTTCCGCTACGTGAATGAGTTCCTCACCGGCTACGCACCACCTGCCGTCTTTACCAAAGATATTTCGAGAGTGTATGAACTCTTCACCATCTGCTCAGCCGTCCATGGCAACTGCATTTATACCCGTGATCCTGGATTGAAAAAAGAGGCCACTGACGCTTGGCAAACCAGTCTGGAGACTCAGCGCCTGGGCCAGGGAGACTGCGAAGACTCCGCCATTTATCTCTGTGACTGGCTACTCACTCGTGGTTTTCAGGCCCGTGTGGCTCTGGGCCGCTATGGAGATCTCGGCGGTCATGCATGGGTCGTGGTGAAACTCAATGATCGCGAATACTTGCTCGAATCCACCGAAGCCAGCCCCGATCCAAGCAACCCGCCACTCGTCTCGACGGTGGGTAGTCGCTATGTTCCAGAGATCCTTTTCGACCGCTTCGCCATCTATGTCCGGTCAACACCGGGGCAAACCTGGAAGAACGAATACTGGTCCACCAAAGTCTGGACACGAGTCGAGCCACGCTCTTTGACACCCGGCAGTGAACCCCTGCCCCCAGGCATCTCAGCAGCAGATTCAACTCCAACAGATCCTTCGCAAGTAGCGCGCACAAGTCATCTCAACCCCGCCGCTGCCCCGTTCATGGAACTCGAAGAAATTCCGCGCGACGCCGCCGTGTGGAAGATGCCGCTACCGATGAGTGCTGGCGGGAAGTGAGCGCCTTGCGTCATCCTGAGCCATCGCTATCGTCGAGCCATGCGCCGCGCCATTTATCCAGGAAGCTTTGATCCCATCACCAACGGTCATCTCGACGTGCTCCAGCGCGCTTCGGGTCTTTTTGACGAGTTGATCGTCGCTGTCGCCAAGGATAACTCGAAGCAGAGTCTCTTCACCGTCGAAGAGCGCGTGGACATGCTGCAAGCCGCCACTGAGCATCTGCCAAACCTGAGCGTCATGCCTTTTGAAGGACTGCTAGTCGATTTCGCACGTCAGCAAAAAGCCATGGCACTGGTGCGCGGTCTGCGTGCAGTCAGCGACTTTGAATTTGAGTTCCAGCTAGCCCTCATGAACCGCAAGTTAGAACCCAATTTGGAGACCATGTTTCTCATGCCACGCGAAGAACTGACCTACATCAGCAGTCGGCTGGTGAAGGAGATCGCCCGACTCGGAGGGAACGTGAATCAGTTCGTGCCGCCGCACGTCGTCGCCGCGCTCAAGGCGAAACAGGGCAAGGCTTGACGCGCTTACGGCCCCGTCACGCGCAGCCGAACAAAGAGCTTGTCCTTCCCGACCGTCGAGATCACCGCACGCTTGAGTTCTGTCTGTGTGTCGAGATTCTGCTGGGTGCTGATTGAGGTCATGTCTAGCCATGTACTCAGATCCTCTGACCATTCAGGAATGATCTGTGTGCCACTCAGCATGACCCGACTGCGGTAATCAAAACGAAGTTCATTACCCACACGATTCGCCACAGGCATGTGCCCACTGCCCTCCGCTTCAGGGTTCGTATTCAGGGCAAATTCCGCCAGGTTTTTCAGGCCATCTGCAT
>JBEBGU010000090.1:0-9688 GCA_040081325.1 Prosthecobacter sp. | reverse complement strand
ATATACTTGCCATCCAGCGTGAAGCGGCGGAAGCAATTATCCGCACGCGAGGTGACGACCACCGTGGCCTTGTCTGCGCCCTGACGTGTGTCGATGGCGATGCCGTGCGCGTTGTTCAGTCGCTCTTCCTGTGGCACGACATCTTTGCCACCGAAGCGGCTAATGAACTTACCATTGTGATCATAGCGCAGCACGAACTGCGAGCCGTAGCCGTCCACCACATAGATGTCACCATTCGGTGCGATGGCGACTTCGGTCGGATTGAAAACCATGTCTGGTTCATACGCGCCGACCATCATGGGATGGCTCAGGCTAAAGATCTCTTTGCCCGTGAGATCCATCTTCGTCACGCGCCCCGTTTGGCGATAGCCACCACCACCGCTCTTCCAGAGGCCGCTGTCGGTGAGGAAGAGGAACTCCTCGCCGTTCTCATTGCCCAAAGTCAGCCCATGGCCTCCGGGCCAGGCGCTGCCCCAGGAGTCGAGGATGGTGCCGTCGGGCTTGAAGACGAGCATTTGATTATCCCAATGATCGCCGACCATGAAGAGGCGGCCATCTTTGACCTGCACCATCTCATGGCAATTCAGGATCGGGTGAAAACGCCCCTGCCCTGCTGGCACCCATTCCTTATTCACTTTATAGCGATGCGTGCCGTGGCCGATGACGACATCCTTCTTCGGATCAGGTGCCGCGCGGAGTGTCTGAGTCCAGGTAGAAGCGACAGCGGTGCTGAGGCCTGCGATGAAATGACGGCGTGTGTGGGGCATACGCGCAGTGTGCGAACTGCGGCATTCACTGACAAGCGCGAATATGCAGGTCAGTGCAGCTCTTTGGGCAATTGATCCGCGAGCTTCTTGATGCTCTCCGCATGAGCGCGGCTGGTGATCAGCAGTGCATCTTTGGAGGAGACGATGATCAAATCCTGCACGCCGAGCAGCGCCACATGTTGGCCAGTTTGAGAAAAGATGAGATTGCTCGCGCTATCGAGCTGAGAGAGGGCGCAGTTATGCTGGTTGCCATCTTTATCGGACTCCAGATAGCGACCTACGCTGGTCCAGTTGCCCACGTCATCCCAATCAAAGGTGGCCTCGATGTTCAGCACGCGGGAGGCGCGCTCCATGAGGGCATAGTCGATGGAGAGCTTCGGCAGTTTGCTGAACTGCTTGCTGACCGTGGCACTGAAATCCTTCGAGTTGCGTAGCTCGGAAACAAAGTCGGCAAGCGCTGGGCAGTGACGGCTCAGCTCGCTAAAAATGGCGGGGATGGTCCAGATGAACATGCCTGCATTCCAGGTGAAGGTGCCCTGACTGAGGAAATGCTCGGCGAGGTCCGGATTCGGCTTTTCGCGGAAGCGTTCCACTTCATAGACAGCTTGGTCATCGACTCCCGGCAGAGAGGCACGGCGACCACGCTCGACATAGCCATAGCTCGGGCAGGCCCAGGTGGGCTTGATGCCGATGGTGACGAGGCTTTGGCCGACTTCTGCGGCCTTCATGGCATTGGTCAGCACGCGCTGAAATTCCTTCTGATCTTTGATCAAATGATCCGCTGGCAGCACCATCATGGTCGCTGAGGGATCACGCGCCACGACCCAGCCGACGCCCAAAGCAATGGCAGGAGCTGTGTCGCGCTTCTCGGGTTCAGCGATGATGTTTTCCTTCGGCAATTGCGGCAACAGCTTCCGCACAGCCGCCTCTTGCTGCTTGTTGGTGAGGATGACGATGTTCTCATTGGGCACCAGTCCTTCGAGACGTTCGACCGTCATTTCCAGCAGCGTCTTGTCACCAAAGAGTTTGAGCAATTGCTTTGGCAACGCATCACGGCTGATCGGCCAAAAGCGCTGTCCGCTGCCTCCGGCTAGAATGAGAGCGTATCGGGAGTTAGTGCCAGGGGGATTCATCGCGCGGACAGTGTCGCAAACACGGCTGGGAGCAAATTCCTCTTTGGAGAATCTTTGAAGATGCTATGCTTGCCCACCATGACTGAAAGCACCGCCGAAAGCCGATACGAGAACTATGCCACTGTAATCGCCCCCGCAGCCGCAGGTTGCGCCTTGGGCATTTTATTTGGCCGTGGTATGAGCCGCAGTTCCTCGAACATCATTTCCCTAACCCTGCTGGCCGCTAGCGTTGCAATCGCCGCGCCCGTCATCACTGATCTCGTGCAGCGCACGGCCAACCGCCCGAGCACAGCCCGTGGCAGCCGCCGCCGCCTTGAAGGCATCCGCAACAATGCGCCGGAGTCGGATCTGACCGAATTTTTCGTGGACTCACCACACGCCCTGCTGCCCTAAAACTGTCACCCTATCCTGCTCCTTATGAATCAACTCATCACCGCCCTCTTGCTGGTTAGCGTCACTCTCCTCAGCAGTTGCAACAGCTCCGAAACCGATGGACGCAAGTATGCCAACTCCAGTCCATCGCCACTTCAAAGTAAGATGGGCGTGTCTTACAAGCGCGTGAAGGTGCCGGGTTCAGAAGCTGCACCCGCGCAGAAGAAGACCGTCGAGTCAGACGGACTCCTCGGTGCTCTCACAGGCTCTGAAGACGGCCCTCCAGGCTTACTAGACCGCAATGCAATACCTGATGAGCCAGGCGCTGTGTATTACATGCATGGACAGCAGTCCGCATCGCCCGTGCAGGGTAAAATGGGTGTGCGTGTCGCGCGGCGGAAAAAGTAAGCCTCGGAAAGACGTTCTACGATCCATCGTTTAGGCGCGCACTTACCATGCGCGCCTTTTTCTTTGCCTTCAGTCTCTCCGCCCTCTGCTCTTTACTCTCAGCAGCAGATCGGCCCAACATCATCGTTATCCTGAGTGATGACTTCGGCTACGGCAGCACAGGTGCTTATGGTGCGGATGGGAAGCTGATTCAGACGCCGAATCTCGACCGACTGGCCAAAGAAGGCCGCCGCTTTACGGATGCGAATACTACCTCATCGGTCTGCTCGCCCACGCGCTACTCTGTCATGACTGGGCGCTACTGCTGGCGCACTTCTTTGACGCATGAAGTGCTCGGCACTTTCTCGCCGCTGCACATCGAAACCACGAGGCTCACCATGGCGTCTCTTTTGAAAAAACAGGGCTATCAAAACGCCGCCATCGGCAAGTGGCATCTCGGCTATGGCACGGCGGATGACTCACCGAAATGGCGCACCGACTACACCACTGAACTCTCGCCAGGACCGCTCGACATCGGTTTCGACTACCACTTCGGTGTGCCTAGCAATCACGGCGATCTTACGGGTGCATTTGTCGAGAACCGCTTCGTCTATGGCCTGCGTTCTGGGAAAATTCCGGCTGGCATGAAGCTGCCCGGACCCGACTCCGATGATCCGAACTTCAAAGCCACCTACGGCCCAGAAGACACCGAGAGCGGCAAGAGCACAATCATCGAACTCGATGCACCGCGCCGAGTGAATGAGCGTGTCATGCCGCAGCTCACGAAGAAGGCCACCGAGTGGATCGAGAAGCAAAAAGCCGACACGCCTTTCTTTCTCTATCACACGCCTGTCGCCGTCCATAATCCCATCACGCCTGACAAAGACCTCGCAGGGAAAAGCAAGGCGGGCATTTATGGCGACTGGATTCACGAGCTGGATCGCAGTGTCGGCGGCATTCTCGACGCACTCGACAAAAAGGGTCTCGCTGAGAACACGCTCATCATTTTCAGCAGCGACAACGGCGGTGTCTTCAAGCCCGAAAGAGAAAGCGTGCAGACCGAAGCTTTCAAAGCCGGCCTCAAAGTGAATGGCAGTCTGCGCGGCGGCAAACACAACGTCTGGGAAGGGGGCTTCAAGGTGCCCTTCATCGTGCGCTGGCCCGGCCATGTGCCTGCCGGAACAGTGTGCAGCGAGATGATCAGCCTCGCCGACCTGCTCGCCACCACAGCAGCCATCGTTGGTGAAAAACTGCCTGCTGCCAGCGTGGGCGCTGAGGACAGTTTTAATGTGCTGCCCGCCTTCCTCGGTCAGGATGCGCCACCTGCGCGCAGCGACATGTTTGTCCACAGTTCTGACGGCGTCTTTGCCATCCGCAAGGGACCGTGGAAATGGATCGAAGGCGTGCCTGTCGATGACATCAAAGCCGGGGTGCGCAAGACTCATGCCGACGAGTTCAAGCCGCAGCTCTACAACCTAAAAGAAGATCCAGCCGAGACGAAAGATGTCAGCGCCGCGCACCCTGATGTCGTGAAGGAACTCTCCGCTCTCCTGAATCGCTATCGCGACGGCGGCTACAGCCGCGAGCTGCCGCCCATCGTCGAGAAGAAGCCCGATCAGGCTGCTACGCTTCCGCCACTCAGCGGAACGGTCGTATTGGAGGCCCCCATGGATCAAATGCCCGGCAAACCGTGGGCGACGACGCGCGGGGATTGGAGTGCCAAAGACGGCGGCGTTTGGGCTGCTCAAAAAGGTGCTGCTGATCAGGGCGCTACCTTGCGCGTGCCGACAAATTTCACCGATGGAACGATCGACTACATGATCCAATTTCGCGGAGCTAATCGACACAGCCTGCGGATCGAAACCGGCGACAAGCGCGGCAGCTTCCGCATTGAACTCAGCCGCAGCTATGTCGGCATCACCAAGAACCCAAGTGTCGGCGAAGACAAATCCAAGACCGAACCCCTGGCCCGCAAGCCTCTCGATCTGAAAGCGAATCTCTGGTATCCCGTGCGCATCACCTTCACAGGCAGCGGGGCCACCGTGCTAGTGAACGACACTTCCATCAGCGCCCGTCACCCCATTCTTGGGGAGTCAAAGGTTGCCCTCAATTTCCTCGTCTTCGGTGACAGCGCCGGATTCAAAGCCTTGAAAATCACTCGCTGAAAACAGAGTGACGCTCTAAAGCAGGGCGCTCCACGAATGTCTCAAGTCATCATCTACACCGACGGCGCCTGCAGCGGTAATCCAGGCCCAGGCGGCTACGGCGCTATCCTGCAAAGCGGTAAGCACACCCGCGAACTCTCCCAAGGCTACCGCAAGACCACCAATAACCGCATGGAGTTGATGGCCGTGATCGCAGCGCTGCACATCCTCACTCGCGCCTGTGAAGTCACGCTGTATTCAGATTCGCGTTACGTCGTCGATGCCATCGAGAAAGGCTGGGCCAAAAGCTGGAAAGCGCGCGGCTGGAAGAAAGCCGACAAGCAGCCCGCCATGAACGCCGACCTCTGGGCACGAGCTTTGGACCAGTTGGCGAAGCACAAGGTCAAGCTCGTCTGGGTCAAAGGCCACGCCTCGAATCCCAACAACAACCGCTGTGACGAGATCGCCGTCGCTGCCACCAAATCTGAGCCTCTGCTCGTGGATGTGGGCTACGAGGCCGTGAAGGAAATCACTCCCGGGCTACTGTAGGTCACATTCCCCCTTTCCAGCTCACAACTGTCGTCGTAGTACCAAATCATGCGCACTGCCAACCCGACACTCAATGATCAAGTCTTCGCCAATGCACCTGCGACGGTAGGCGGCCAGACCATGACGCTTCAAGGCGTCGTGAATAAGACCTTCATCCTCACCTTACTCATGGTCGTTTCAGGCGGCTTCAGTTGGCAGTATGTGCAGGCGAATCCTGGAGTGAGCGGACTGCTCAGCATCGGCAGTGCTCTGGTCGGATTTGTGCTCGTCATGATTTCCTCCTTCAAGCCAACGTGGTCGCCTACGATCGCTCCAGCCTATGGCGTGATCGAGGGCGTCTTCATCGGAGTCATCTCCGCGCGTTATGCGGCGCTCTACAATGGCATCGTGCTCCAGGCTGCACTGCTCACGCTCGGTATTCTTTTCGCGCTCCTGTTCGCCTATCAGTCACGTTTGATCAAAGCGACGGAGAACTTCAAGCTCGGCCTAGTCGCAGCCACGGGCGGCATTGCCATTGTTTACCTCGTCAGCATTGTGCTTGGCTTCTTTGGCATTCAGATCCCGCTGATTCATGAAAGCGGAATGGTCGGCATCGGATTCAGTCTCGTGGTCGTCGTGATTGCCGCACTGAATCTCGTTCTCGACTTCGACTTCATCGAAAACGGTGTCGCTCATGGCGCGCCGAAGTACATGGAGTGGCAGGCCGCGCTCGGACTGCTCGTCACGCTCGTCTGGCTCTACATCGAAATGCTGCGCCTGCTCTCCAAGCTGCGCAGCCGTGACTGATCAGCGCTTCCACAGAATCCGCGCTGCGTACACGCTGTTGTCCGCGCCAAAGGCGTTCTCCGGCGGGATCACGATGTTTGGCGACCACGTCTGCATCCACTCCGCCACCGTCACCCACGTTTCGTTCTCGCTGACTTCTGTGACGGCAAAATTTCCCAGCCGAGCACCGTGCTCGGGAACGAGGATGCATTCAGTCGCACGCTTCACGGCGAGCATCTTCTGATCTACCTCTGCCATGAACAGTGGCGCGCGATGCCGAAACACATGGTCGTTGTGCGCGCCCTTGCGCGTATAGACGAGATACAAATCATCGCCATGCGTGACCCAGTGCTGCTGCGTGTTGTAGTTCCCCAGTTCGCTGCCGTCATCGAACTGCCACGGCTTGATCGGCCCGAAGTGCAGACCGTCATCGCTCGTGCAAACATAGCCTGCCGTGTCATTGCGCAGTGTCAGGTAAAAGCGCCCCGCACAGCGCGTGAGTGATGGCTCATACACACCGCGCCCCGACTCCAACGTGAGTTCATTTCCCTGCTCGATGAATCGTAGCGTCGTGCCATCAAACGAGCAGCGCAGCACCGTCACGCGATAAAACTTGTCCTCCTTGGACTTGAAATAGATCGGCAAAAGAATGTCTCCATTCTCCAGATCAAAGCGCTGCACACAGCCTGCGCCTGCATTGAAGAACTTCGCTTCAGTCGGCATCGTCAGCGTCGTCCATGCTGACCAAGTGCGCGTCTTGTCGTCATACACCGCATAGCTTGCCTCGCGCTTCCGGTTCTCCACGACCTTGTCGTCGCGATAGAGCACCGTGTGGCCGATACCGAGCAGCTTGCCCGATTTGCCATGCCACTTCGGCGTGAAGTCGCACGCCGCCACGATGGAGCCGTCAGGTTCGTTACGGCGTCCCAATGTTTTCGTGTGCTCAGTGATCGGACTCCAGCTCGTGCCGAGATCATCTGTGCGTGTGTCGTTGAGAGCATAGAAAACATCGCTGCCCGTGAGCAGCAGCTTCTGCATCGTCAGCACCACACTCGGCGTCTTGCCGGGGATCGCCCCGGCACGCGGATGCACCCAGCAGGTCTTGCCATCGTAACCTTTAGACACCGTTGTCAGCTTCACTTCAAAAAGCAGCCCGGCGGGCAGTGGCGGCACGAGTTGGAGATGCTTGCGCAACTCAGGCACCTCGCGCTCCAAGCCTTCCGCCACCAGTCGCGCGATCACCCGCGCCCCTTCATGGGAGAAGTGCGACTTGTCCTGCTCGCTGGGTCCATAGAGCTGGCAGAACTTCTCTCCCATCTGCTGAAACAGCGCAAAGCTCGCCTGATGCAGGTCGATCACCGGCACCTGCATTTCCTTGCCCACCGCCTGAGCTGCTTCGACATAGGGCGTGAGGATCGTCGTCATCTTCCCATCCACATAGTTTCGCCGTGCCACCGAAGTCACCAGCACTGGCTTGCCACCGGTCGCGCGCACCTCCGTGATGAACTGCCGCAAATTGTCCCGATAGCTCGTCCTCGCATCCGTGAAGCGCGCAGGGTCCTTTTCCTTCTGATCATTGTGCCCGAACTGAATCAGCACCCACTGCCCCTTTTCCTTCAATACCCGATCCCACAATCCAAGTGTGCTAAAGCTCAGCGTGCTCGTCCCCGACCGCGCGTGATTCACAACCGTCGCCTTCGGCAAAAACTCCCCCAGCATCTGCCCCCAGCCCGCAAGGTCAGGCCGGTCTTTCGGCGGATTTGTCACCGTCGCCACGGTGGAATCTCCTGCGAGGACGACCTTGATAGGCTCAGCGTGAAGTGTGGTGAGGAGGAGAGATAAGAGAAGAAGGCGCATGGACTGAAAACGCTAATGGACTGCATCCGCGTTCACGAATTCGAGCGCATTCCCTCCTCCAAAATTCTTCTTGTTCCCTGGCAACGCGATGCCAAAATCCCACCATGGAAAACGTCGATCCCAGAACCATGCCCCGGATGCTGCACATCATTCCCATGCACGGCAAATACCGTGTGGGTTGGTCTGACGGCAGAAAAGCACTCCGCTGGCTCCCTGACCAGCAAAGAGCCATCCGTTATGCCAAGGACAAATCAGGCGGCGTTTACTCCGTGATCGTTCACAAGCCATCCGGCTTCGCAGATGTGAACCGCTCGATTGTGATCTCCGGCGTTAAAGCCGTCAAAACCCACTGATTCATGGCCGACGAAGACTTCGAGCGCCACGTCTTCGTCAACTGCCCGTACGACGACAAATACCGCCCCTTGCAGAGGGCGCTTATTTTTGTGCTCATGCGACTTGGGTACATGCCGTGTCTGGCGGCGCAAATCTCCAATTCGGGCCAGATGCGGATGGAAAAGATCAGGCAACAGATTCGTGAATGCAGGCACAGCATTCATGATCTCTCCCTGGTGATCGCCGAAAAGAAAAATGCCATCGCTCGGATGAACATGCCCTATGAGCTAGGCCTCGATCTGGGTGCTCTTTGGTATGGCGGGCCGCTGCTCGACACCAAAGTCCTCCTCGTGCTAGAGAATAAACGCGGCTCAGTGAAGAAGGCATTGTCAGACCATGCTGGCTTTGATTTGCGCCATCATGAAGGTCAGGTTGATCTGTTGCTTCGTGAAGTTCGCGCCCACTTCTACGCTCATCTTTCTTCACATCCTTCCGGCATCAGGCCAGACTTTCCCACTCATGACGAGTTGCTGGCAGATTGGCCCCTCTTTCTCACTTGGCTGCAAAAGCGGCCGGATGGATCTCTCCGCTCCGAAAGTGAACTCCAGCACATGGAAGTCGCCGAGTATAAAGACAAAGTGCGTGAATGGTTGGAAGCCGGGAAAGCAGCTTCTCAGAGCCAGTCTCCAGCCTACGACCTGATCCGGGAACATGTCAGCGGCCTGTTCGATCACTTCATTCAGCAATCCATCACTCCTTGGGCGTTTTTCAACACCAACGGCATCTCCATTGATCTCCCTTATGGGCGCAAAATCCGTTTATCAGCCTGTGAGTACAGCGGGTCAGCACGGATCGTTTTTTGGGAGGGCTTCCCCAAACCCTTTATCCAACAAATCAGCCAGAAAGCCTTTGATTGGACTCGAAGGCTTTGCCAGGAGCAAAAACTGCCTCCCTCCATCCCCCTTCACGAAACGGCCGCTTTCCTGGAGAATGGCTTGGACCGTTCCCTCGCCAAGATGGTCGAGATTGATCAGGGCTTGAGAGGCAAAGGTGTTCCAAGCAGCGTTCCGCGCTACACCCCGACTCACGAGCATACGCCTTTGAAGCGTATCATCGATGACCGCCTGAAAGCGGAACTTCGCTTGGCCGGAAGGTGAAGCGTCTCATTTTTCAGTGCTCTCCCGCAGCACCGCCAGCCACTTCATCCAGTCGTTTCATCCCCCCGCCAGCGACTTCACCAAACCCGCCGCCGCATCCATCGTGGTGAAGTGAACGATCTTCGATCGCACGCGCGGGCCGTCGTGCCTCATTTGATACTTGATGGCCGCCTCCACGCGGGTGAGCAGGGTTTGCTCCACTTGATACAGGCGTTGAGGGAAGG
>JBEBGU010000089.1:0-9704 GCA_040081325.1 Prosthecobacter sp. | reverse complement strand
ATGAACTTAGCTTGCGAGTCCGAGGTGCCATAGACTTCGGCCAAGGCGCGGAGTTGGGAATTGGAACCGAAGAGCAGATCGACTCGTGTGCCGATCCACTTGAGTTCGCCGGTTTTGCGGTCGCGGCCTTCGAAGACATCTTCATCCTTTGAGAGCGCTTTCCACTCGGTGCTCATGTCGAGCAGGTTGGTGAAGAAGTCATTGGTGAGCGCTTCTGGGCGCTTGGTGAAGACGCCGTGCTGAGCCTGGCCGACGTTGGTGTTCAAGACGCGCAGGCCGCCGATGAGTGCGGTCATTTCAGGACCGGTGAGCGTGAGCAATTGCGCCTTATCGACGAGCAGTTCCTCGGCTGTGACGGAGAACTTGGTTTTGAGGTAATTACGGAAGCCGTCGGCTGCGGGTTCGAGCACCGAGAATGAGGCCACATCGGTTTGCTCCTGCGTGGCGTCCATGCGCCCCGGTGCGAATGGGACGGTGATTTCTTGACCAGCCTTTTTTGCGGCCTGCTCCACGCCAGCGCAACCGGCCAGCACGATGAGGTCAGCGAGTGACACCGTCTTTCCTCCGGATTGGGCGCTGTTGTATGCACTCTGGATGCCTTCAAGAACTTCGAGCACTTTGCCAAGCTGGGCGGGCTGGTTGGCGGCCCAATACTTCTGCGGCGTGAGACGAATGCGGGCGCCATTGGCACCGCCGCGTTTGTCGGAGCCACGGAACGTGGAGGCTGAGGCCCAAGCCGTCGAGACGAGTTCTGAAACGCTCAGACCGGAAGCCAGAATCTTGGTCTTCAGTGAAGCAATGTCCTGCTCGTCGATGAGCGGGTGATCGACGGCTGGGATGGGGTCTTGCCAGATGAGAATTTCCGCTGGCACCTCCGCTCCGAGATAGCGTGGGCGCGGACCCATGTCACGGTGCGTGAGTTTGAACCAAGCACGCGCGAACGCTTCGGCGAACTGATCTGGATTCTCGAAGAAGCGGCGAGAAATTTTCTCGTAAACAGGGTCCACGCGCAGGGCCAGGTCCGAGGTGAGCATGGAAGGAGCGATCTTCTTCGAGGCATCATGCGCATGCGGCACGGTGCCTTCACCACCGCCATTTTTGGGTCTCCACTGATTGGCTCCTGCGGGGCTTTTGGTTAGCTCCCATTCGTAGCCAAAGAGGTTCTCAAAGTAATTGTTACTCCACTGCGTTGGCGTCGTGGTCCAGGTGACTTCGAGGCCGCTACCGATGGCGTCTCCGCCTTTTCCGGTGCCGAAGCTGCTTTTCCAGCCGAGGCCTTGTTCCTCAAGTCCTGCTGCTTCCGGATCGAGTCCCACATGTTTTGCGTCTCCTGCGCCGTGTGTTTTACCGAAGGTGTGGCCACCAGCGATGAGCGCCACGGTTTCCTCATCATTCATCGCCATGCGGGCGAATGTTTCGCGTATGTCACGTGCTGATGCGATTGGATCAGGGTTGCCATTCGGGCCTTCGGGATTGACGTAAATCAGACCCATCTGCACGGCTGCGAGCGGGTTTTCGAGTTCGCGGTCGCCTGCGTAGCGCTTGTCATCCAGCCAGACTTTTTCATTCCCCCAGTAGATGTCTTCTTCCGGCTCCCAGATGTCTGCACGACCACCGGCAAAGCCGAAGGTTTTGAAGCCCATCGATTCCAAAGCGACGTTGCCCGCGAGGATCATGAGGTCGGCCCATGAAATTTTGCGACCATACTTTTGCTTGATCGGCCAAAGGAGTCTGCGCGCCTTGTCGAGGTTGACGTTGTCGGGCCAACTGTTGAGGGGGGCAAAGCGTTGGCTGCCGTTGCCTGCACCGCCACGCCCATCGCCAGTGCGGTAGGTGCCAGCGCTGTGCCATGCCATGCGGATGAAAAAGGGTCCGTAGTGACCAAAGTCAGCCGGCCACCAGTCTTGCGAGTCGGTCATCAATGCCACGAGATCCTGCTTCAAGGCTGCAAGGTCGAGGCTCTTGAACTCAGCTGAGTAGTCGAAGTCCTTGTCCATGGGATCGGAAAGGGATGAGCGCTGGTGCAGGACTTTTAGGTTCAACTGATTTGGCCACCAGTCACGGCTGGTGGTGCCGCGGCTTGTGGAGTGAAGAAATGGGCATTTGGCTTCGGTTGTCATGGGTCTTGTTATTGGATGAGGTGAAAGAAGGTGATCAGCCCAGGGTGCAGAAATACGCGCTAGGCCGCAGGTTGGAGACGATCAATGGCTCGAATTTTGCCTTTCGTCCATTGTCTCCTTCTTCCTCTCATCGAAGCTGAACTTTAAAATATCCTCAGTGTGTGACTGAGGGCTTTACTTGCCTGTCGGACTCATGATAGCCTCCTCAACGTACTGGCCCTGAATGCTGTCTGACTGACACGGCGTTTTGGCCAGCCAACGCTCCCTTCTATGAAACGCCTTTTCCAGTGTCTCGGACTGGCTGCGCTGCTGGCGCTGGCGGGGTGGTGGTGGGCGGGTGGTGGTAAGTTGGGTTTGGAAACTCATGGAACTCTAGTCGTGTCGGAGATTCCGAGACTGCCAGGATTCGCTGCCACTCAGGCGATGAAAGCGGATCAAGAGGGAGTGAGGCCTGCGGTGCTGGATCGCTTTGTGAACTGTCCGGTGATCGAGCAGCGGGAGAGTGTGATAAGAAAGGATGGCGAGACGCTTGTGCGGCGGCTGCGACTGCTGCGTGATGAGTCCGCCAAATATCCGATCCTCCGCGTTGAGGATGAACTGATCCGCACGCCGCTGGGTGACAAGCTGGTGCGACAAAGCGCGATGGTGGGGGATCATGTGATGGTGAAGCTGCTTGATCCGAACATGTTGGAGTCAGTGCTGCTTGCTGAACTGGGCGATGGCAGCGCTCATGTGCGCCGACGGATGCCTGCCTCAGGCCTGTGGCTGGTGGCTTTCTCTGAACCGAAACTGGAGACGGTGCCGCGTGCGGTGACGCGACTGTCAGGCATGACGAAGCGGGTGCGCGTGGCTGAGCCAGATCACATCATGCGCGCTCAGAGGTCACCGAATGATCCTTCTTTTTCCACGCTTTGGGGACTGCACAATACAGGGCAATCGAGCGGCACTGACGATGCTGATATTGATGCGCCAGAAGCCTGGGCGCTGAGCACGGGCAGTGCTTCGGTGATCGTGGCGGTGCTCGACACGGGCATTGATCAAACTCACCCAGATCTGCTGGCGAACCTGTGGACGAATCCGGGCGAGATCGCTGGCAACAGTTTGGACGATGATAACAACGGCTATGTGGATGACACTCGCGGCTGGGACTTTGTGAACTCGGACAACAACCCCAACGATGACAACGGTCACGGCACACACTGCGCGGGCACCATCGGTGCGGTAGGAAACAATGGCGCGGGTGTCAGCGGCGTGTGCTGGCAGGTGTCGCTACTCGGCCTGAAGTTTCTGGATGCCAGCGGTAGCGGCTACGAGTCGGATGGCGCGGAGGCGATCTCGTATGCCACGGATCTGGGAGTCACGCTGACCTCAAACTCTTACACGGGTGACATCTACAATCAGTCCATGAAGGACGCGATTGATGAGGCGGATGCGGCGGGGATTCTGTTTGTCGCAGCGGCGGGGAACAGCGGTGGCAATGTCGATCTGTTTCCTGAATACCCGGCGTCATTTACAAGCAGCAACATCATCTCCGTGGCCTCGACGACACGGACGGATGCACTTTCGTCGTTCTCTAACTTCAGCGCCACGTCGGTCGATCTCGCTGCGCCTGGAAGTGATGTTTACAGCACGATTCACAATGGCGGCTATGGCACGAAAAGCGGCACATCAATGGCGACACCGCATGTGGCTGGAGCCTGTGCCTTGATGAAGAGTTTTAAGCCCGCTCTGACTCACTCGCAAATTCGTGACTTACTGCTGAGCACGGCGGATACCAAGCCGGCGCTGACCGGTAAATGCGTGTCGGGCGGCAGGCTGAATGTGTACAATGCTCTGCTGTCCACGAGTGACATCCTGGCCACGCCGAGCAGCGGCTTAACCACGAGTGGGCCTATCGGCGGACCATTTACTACGAGTAGCCAGACACTCACGCTGACGAATCACGGCACCAGCACCGCGGGCTGGACGGCGAGTGTGAATCGCACCTGGATTACGCTTTCACCCGCGAGTGGCAGCATCGCCCCTGGAGCCAGCCAGACCCTGACGGTGACGCTGAATGCGGGTGCGAATCAATTGCTCGCCACCACGCACACGGGAACCGTGACGATCACCAGCACAGCAAGTGGGCGTGTGCAGACACGACCAGTGACTTTGGAGGTGGCCGCAGGGCCGGTCTTTAGCACCAACCTCGACACTGATCCCGGCTGGCCGCGCGCTGGTCAGTGGGCGCATGGTGTGCCGCTGGGGCAGGGCGGTCTGATCTTCGGTCATCCTGATCCCACGGCTGGTGCGACTGGCACGAATGTCTTCGGCATCAATCTCGCGGGTGACTACGATGTGAACCTGAACACGCCGCAATATCTGACAGCCGGACCCTTTGATCTTAGCGGTCATCACAGCACGAAGCTGCGCTACCAGCGCTGGCTGAATGCCGACTATCAGCCGTGGGTGACTACAAGTGTGGAAGCCTCCACCGACGGCGTGAACTGGGACATGGTCTGGCAGAACGATGCCTCGACTCCGCGTGATGAAGTCTGGACTAACGTTGAGCATGATCTGGCCGCTTATGCAGATGGTCAAAGTCAGGTGTATGTGCGCTGGGGCCACACAGTGAGCACCTCGGATGCTTATGCTTTGTCGGGCTGGAATCTGGATGACATCGAGATCAGCGCGGTGCCGGACAAGCAGTTACGACTGCTGCTGCCAGCCTCACTAACTGAAGGTGGCGCTGCGGGCACAGCCACGGTCATGGTGGCCCCGGCACCTGTGGCTGATCTCATCATCACACTCGCTTCAAGCCGACCTGGAGAAGAAGTCACCATTCCGGCAAGCGTGACGATTCTTGGCGGGCAAACCGAGGCGACTTTCAGTGTGACGCCGATCAACGACACACACATTGATGGCACACAAAATGTGACTCTCACGGCCGGTGCGGCGGCCTGGCCGAGTCATGGTGTCAGTCTGCCTGTGCATGACAATGAATCCGGTACACTGACCATGATTCTGCCCACAAACGTGACCGAAGGCGGTGCTCCAGTGACCAATCAAGCGCGAGTCAGCCTGCCGAGTGCGGCAGTGGTGAGTCTTGATGTGCAGCTCAGTTCCAGCGACCTCACGGAGTTGATCGTGCCTGCGACGGTCACGATTCCGCAGGGCCAGACGCAGGCTTTCTTCACACTCACCATGCCCGATGATGCGCTGCTCGATGGCGCGCAATCGGTCACAGTCAGCGCAAGCGTCACGAACTGGCCCACGCAGAACTCTGCGCTGCAAGTGCTGGACAACGAAAGCACGAATCTGACGGTGTCTCTGCCCGCCGCTCGGCTGGAGAACTCGGGCACGGTGACGGGTACAGGCGTGGTGAGTGTTGCCGGCACGCTGGTGAATGCTTTGACGGTAACGCTAGCCTCAAATGACAGCAGCGAACTGACCGTGCCCGCAAGTGTGGTCATCGCCGCAGGCAGTAGCCAGCAGTCGTTTGATCTGATGGTGGTGAATGATGGGCTCAATGACGGAGCGCAGACTGTGCAAGTCACGGCGAGTGCGGCGAGTTTTAATCCAGGTTCCGCCACGATGTATATTACGGATGATGAGCAGCCGGCTCTGCCCGCAAACCCAAGTCCTGCGAGTGGCAACTCACCCACACATCCTGAGAGTGATCTGGCGTGGAGTTTCGATGCCGTCAGTGGCGGCGTGCCGGACAGCTATGATGTGCTCTTTGGCACCGTGCCAGTGCCGGTAGATGTGCTGGGCAATGTCGCCACGCCTGCCGTGGTGCTGCCACGTCTGGAGCCGGGCGTGGTGTATTACTGGCAGATCATTGCACGACGTGGCTTGCAGACTCGGAGCGGACCGGTGTGGAGTTTCACCGTGCCACCGGTGGGTGGGTTGCATCACTTTGGCTGGTCGGATGTGCCCGCAGCGGTGGTGCGCGGAACGGCCTTCAACAGCCGTGTCACGGCCTATGATGAGTGGGACAATGAAATCACGGGCTTCACCGGTCCAGTCTCACTCGCCGCCTGCGCACAGCCGGCTCCGGTCACGACAGGAGCCGGTGCGTATGCGTGGTTTTATCCGCTGGCCTGCTATTACCATGATGCACGTACACAGAGCATCTATACACCCGCCGAAGCCGGACCAGCGGGCAGACTCACATCGCTCGCGCTTGATGTTTCTAAGCTGCCTGGACAGGCTCTGAAAGACTTCACGATCCGGCTAAAGCACACGTCGCGCATCGACTACCCGGTCAACAATCGCACTTGGGAAAGCGATGGCTGGGTCACGGTGTTCAGCGACACGGTGACGCTCACCACGCTCGGCTGGAACACGTTCACTTTCACCACACCCTTCGACTACGACGGCGCGCTGAACCTGATGGTGGACATCAGTTTCAATAACAACAACTACAGCAGCGACGGCCATGTGAGATCGACCATCATCACCGGGAGTCGAACTCTCGCCTACCGCACCGACAGTGCGTATGGCGCACCCGTGACCTGGGATGCCACGACACCACAAGGCAGCGCCTACAACACGCTGCCGAACCTGCGGCTCACTCGTTCAGAATCGGCCCTGAACATGACGCCAGCAACGAGCGGTACTTTTGCCAATGGCTCATGGAACGGCAGTCTGACGGTGCAGACTGCCGCCATTGCTGCTAGGCTCAAAGCCACACAATCGGGTGAACCTAGCATCAGTGGCATCTCATCACTGCTGGACGTGGTGGCGGTGAATGACTTCACTTTGTATGCCGAGCCGCTCTACACCGGCGGCACTGGCAACACGATCTCATGGGCCGCTCTCGGCAGCAGCTACGACTATGAAATCCAGCGCGCCACGCTGAGTAATTTCAGCGATGCCAGTACCACGAGTTATATCGTTGCCACACAGCAAGCCTACAGCGGACTCACTGACG
This sequence comes from Prosthecobacter sp., assembly GCA_040081325.1. GTDB lineage: Bacteria > Verrucomicrobiota > Verrucomicrobiia > Verrucomicrobiales > Verrucomicrobiaceae > Prosthecobacter. The sequence continues at coordinate 2,669 of JBEBGU010000089.1, read as the reverse complement.
GTCAGCTTTATCATTACCGTGGCCGCGCCCGTGCATCAGGTCTCGTCGGCGCATGGTCGGAGCCTCAGCGCTCCACTCAGGATGCCACACCTCCGGTTTTCACCCTGACTCCTGGTGATGGCGGCGTGGTGCTCTCAGATCAAATCCAGCTCAGCGGCACCGGACAGGATGCGAGCGGCATCGCCTCTCTCAATGTGAACGGCGGCGGTGTGTCTTCAGCGAATGCCTATGCATCCTGGACGCAAAGCCTCACCTCGCTCAGCGATGGTATGAATACCTTCACCATCACAGCGACTGACAATGCCGTGCCGCCAAACACGCATAGTGAGGTCTGGTCCATCCTACGAATCGCAGATGCGAATGCGGACCCCGACTTCAACGGTGTGTCTGCGCTGCTAGAATACGCTTTCAACACTAGCGGTGCCCTCGGCGCTTCTGCATTGCCTGCCGCGAGTCCAGTCGATCAGTATCTCACGATGACCTATCGCCGCCTCATCACAAATCCCTCCAATGTGCAGTATCACCTGGAAACCAGCACCACGCTCATCTCATGGCAGCCTGCTGGTGCGAGCGCCGTAGAGATCAGCGCCACACCGACCGGTGATGGCGTCACCGAAACGGTGACCGTGCGGTTTACTCCAACGATGAATGCCAGCAGCGGACTCTTTATTCGCGTGCGTGTGGAGGTGCCTTAATTCTTCAAAGGCAGCCCAGCAAACAACTCAGAGACATTCAAACGAACTCCTGGCAAAGCTGCGCATTCCACAATTCCGTCTTCTGCGATCCGTATCTGGGTTTGATAAACACCTGCTATCAAATCACGAGACACTTCGATGCAGCGTTCCGTGGCATTGACAATCCAGTACTCCGCGACACCCGCCTCTGAATAGATGTCAGCCATTGCACGATCCTCAGGCAGAGTGGATACGGACACTTCTACCACAAGATGAGCCGTGGAAGGATGAGTGTCATAGTCTGTTTCAGCACCTTCAATCACTGATATGTCCGGCTCAGGTTCAGAATCTAAAAATGTCAGAGGATCTTCTTTGCGTACCCAGAACTCAGGCCCGAGGGCCAGTTGCAAAATGCGGAAAAGACGACTCGAAAGCTTGGTGTGAAGAATGGACTTGCTCATTTTTTCAATGATCACCCCCCGGATGAGTTCCGCGCGTTCAGGTGCCAGACCTTTGTCGATCATTTGATGCCAGGCCTTGATCGAAAGCGGCATGGCACGCTTCTTCAGCGACGGCAGTTGTTCCAGGATGGGCAGCATGAGTGGAGTGTATGGGTTTGATGGCTGGCAGGCAAGACTGGATCAACCATAAAAAAGGGTGCCCGTCCTTCAAGGCCGGGCACCCGTTTAGAAAACTCACGCGAGCCGATCAAGCCAGCGCTTCGAGCTTGCGGATAAGCGCGTCTTTCGACTGCACGCCGACGACGGTATCCTTCACTTCGCCGCCTTTGATGAAGAGCAGCATCGGGATCGAGCGGACGTTGTATTGAGCGGACAGCGCGGGGCTTTCATCCACGTTCACTTTGACCACTTTCACTAAGCCCGCTTTCTCTGTGGCGAGCTGGTCGAGGATCGGTCCGAGCATGCGGCATGGCCCGCACCATTCAGCCCAGAAGTCCACGATCACCGGGACGTCTGAAGCTGCGATTTCGGAGGCAAAGTTGGAATCGTTGAGTGTGATGACTGCGTCGCTGGCCATAAGAGTAGGGGTTTGGAAAATGAGTTACGTTGGAAGTGTCTGAAGCGACGCATGAGGTAGGCACTCAGGCGGTCGGTGCAAACTTTTTCCGTGCCTACACCCGCTTTCCCAGCTATCGCCACGCGCATGAGCCTTGATCACCCTGATGGTATGACCCGCCTGCGTTACATCGTCCACCGCCTGCGCGCCCCCGGCGGCTGCCCGTGGGACATGGAGCAGACGCATGAGTCGCTGATCCCGCATGTGCTGGAAGAGGCGTATGAAGTGGCAGACGCCATCAAGAGCGGTAATCCCGAGCTGATCTGCGAAGAACTGGGCGACCTGCTCCTTCAGCCCGTCCTTCACGCCGAGATCGCCAGTGAGACGGGTGCCTTTGATCTGGATCAAATGGCGCACGTCCTTTCTGAAAAACTCATCCGCCGCCATCCGCATGTCTTTGGTGATGCCAGTGTAGCTACCACGGATGCCGTCCTGACTCAGTGGGATGCCATCAAGCGCCAGGAAAAGGGCACGCAAAAGGAAGGTCATCTTCACGGTGTCGGTATCGGCCTACCTGCTCTCATGCGTGGTCAGAAGCTTCAAAAGAAAGCCGCCCGAGTCGGCTTCGATTGGCCGGACGCCACGCCTGTGTTTGCCAAGATCCGCGAAGAAGCCGCTGAGCTGGAGGAGGCAATCGCCGCCGGGAAAGCCGCTGCGATTGAGGAAGAACTCGGTGACCTGCTCTTCTCCGTCGTCAATCTGGCGCGCAAGCTCGGGATCGAATCCGAAGCCGCACTCGCCGCCGCCAATGAAAAATTTGTGCGCCGCTTTCACGCCGTCGAGGCCAGCCTGACCGCCACCGGCCTGGAGCTGGGGAAAGCCACCCTGGAGGAAATGGACGCTGCGTGGGACCGGGCAAAAGCCTGATTCCCGGGGAATCGGCAGTCATTCGGTCGGCCGGCCCGGACCCTGGCGTAT
>JBEBGU010000801.1:0-2565 GCA_040081325.1 Prosthecobacter sp. | reverse complement strand
GCTTTCAACGTCAGGGCGTGAAAGCATTCTCTGATTCGGGAGCATTCCTGGCGGCAGACTGTGTCTGCCGGACTCCATCAATGTTTGATGGAGCGGGTGACGCGATTCGAACGCGCGACATTCTCCTTGGCAAGGAGATGCTCTACCACTGAGCTACACCCGCTTTTCTGGCGGGCGCTAAACTGAGACAGGATCAAATTCGTGCAAGCACAAAGTTGGGTATATTTCATTTGGGAGCGTGGCACTACAGGGCACCTCAAAGGGATAGTGGAAAGCAGGCTGAAGCCCGCCTCACATCTGGCGGACTAAAGTCCACCCTACATTTGATCTCAGGCTCCAGGCTGCTACAGGGCAGGGATGCAGCCACGGAAGTTTGTCCCCCACCCATTCACTTACCACCAAGAGCTGGAGGTGCGTATCGAGAACCTGACCAATGAAGGCAGCGGCGTGGCGCGGGTGGATGGTTGGGTCGTTTTTGTGCCCTTTGCTCTGCCGGGTGAGCTGGTGAAGTGCCGCGTCTTCCGCAATCACAAGAACTACAGCAATGCGGATCTGGTCGAGGTCCTTGAGCCATCATCAGAGCGGGTGCAAACGGTGTGTTCGCTCTTTGGCACCTGCGGCGGCTGTCAGTACCAGCATCTAGCGTATGACAAACAGATCGCGTGGAAGCAGCGGCAGGTGGAGGAGCTACTTCTGCACATGGCCAAGATCGTACACCCGGTGCTGCCGGTGATCGCCTCGCCGAAGCAGTATGGCTATCGGTCAAAGATCACGCCGCATTTTCATAAACCCAAGGATGGTGAAGTCGCCGCTATCGGCTTTCTCCGTGTCGGCACACGCAATGCCATGGTCGATGTCGAGCAGTGCCCCATCGCCATGCCGGCGCTGAATGAGCAACTGGTCCAGGTGCGTGAGGCGGCGCGTGCAGGCAGTTTTAAGAACGGTGCCACGCTGCTGATGCGCGCCACCGCGACGGGCGTGCTGACACGGGCAGATGCCATCGCGGTCGAGCAGGTGGGTGATGTGAAGTTCGAGTTCCAGGCGGGTGACTTCTTCCAGAATAATCCCTTCATCCTGCCCGACTTCGTGGCTTACGCCGTGAGTGAAGCCAAAGCCAGCGGTGCTAGTTTCCTTGTGGATGCGTATTGCGGCAGCGGACTGTTTGGCATCAGCGCTGCCAAGGAATTTCAGGAAGTCATTGGCGTGGAGCTTTCGGAAAGTGCTGTCAAAAAAGCGGCGCACAATGCGGAGATCAATCACCTCACGAACTGCCAATTCATCGCGGCTGATGCGCGTGAGATCTTCGCCCAAGTGCCACACTCTGGGAGTGACACGGTCGTCATCATCGACCCGCCGCGTGCGGGCTGTAGCGCGGAGTTTTTGGAGCAGCTCTTCACCTTTGCCCCGAAGCGCGTCGTCTATATCTCCTGCAATCCGGCTACGCAGATGCGTGATCTCGCGCTCTTCACCACCGCCGGATACAGCCTGCATAAAGTGCAACCCTTCGATCTCTTCCCGCAGACCAAGCATCTGGAATGCGTGATGACGCTATCCAAGTAAGACCGTCTTTTCTTCATTCGACACGCTCGCTTCCCGCATACAAAATCTGCGCCTCCCCCACCCAACTATGTCTTCCATTTTTGAACTCTTTTCTCTCCAAGGTAAAACCGCTGTCGTCATCGGCGGCACAGGCGAGCTTTGTGGTGCCATCGCCAGCGGCTTTGCCAATGCCGGTGCTGAAGTCGTGCTCGTGGGGCGTGATCCTGCAAAGGCTGAGAAGGGCCTGGAAGCCATTCATGCCGCTGGTAGCCAGGGTTATTTTGTGAGTGCAGACGCCTCACGCAAAGCCGATCTGCAATTGCTGCTCGATCAGGTTCTGGAGCGCTCGGGCGGCTGCCAGATTTTGGTCAATGGCGCGGGTGTGAACTCCGCCACGCCGTTCCTCGACATTTCTGAAGACGAGTATGACCGGATCATGGACATCAACACCAAGGGTGTGTTTTTGGCCTGTCAGGTTTTCGGTAAATACTTTGTCGAAAACAAGGTGCCAGCCTCCATCATCAATCTCGGCTCCATGTCCGGGCTGCTGCCGCTGAGTCGCGTCTTCACCTACAGCATGTCGAAGGGTGCGGTTCATAATCTCAGCAAGAATCTGGCTCGTGAGTGGGCACCGCTCGGCATCCGCGTGAACACATTGGTCCCCGGCTTCTTCCCCGCTGAGCAGAACCGCAAGGTGCTCACACCCGAGCGTGTGGAAAAAATCATGGGACACACGCCGATTGGCCGTTTCGGTTTATCCAATGAACTCATCGGCGCAGCGCTCATGCTCGCCTCCAATGGAGCCAGCTCCTTCATCACCGGTCATGAGATGGTCGTGGATGGTGGCTACAGTTCGATGACCATTTAATCCTCACTGCCATGGCTGACTGGACACCTCCTCAATCCGTGAATCTCGTGGACCTCGGGTTCATGGATGCCCGCAGCAAGCTCATCGATCTGGCCGCTTTTCTGGATCGTGTTCAGCGCGCTGATCAAACCGCCGACTTCCGCGTGCAAGCCTTGAAG
>JBEBGU010000088.1:0-9742 GCA_040081325.1 Prosthecobacter sp. | reverse complement strand
CGCTGCTGACAAGCGCTTCCCCCGCGATGGTCGTTTCCTCGACATCCTGGGAACCTACGATCCAGCCAAAGCAAAAGGCAACGCCAACGTCAATCTCGACAAGGTGAACGATTGGATCTCCAAAGGCGCACAGCCTTCCCCAACCGTGAAGAGCCTGATCAAGAAGGCCCAGCTCGCTGCGAAGTAATTCGCCAGTGATCGTTAGTAGCCGCCGGGACTCGGCGGCTTGGGGTCAGTGAACCATTTTTTAACTCTATGGACGCCCCAGAAGCACTTCGCGAATTCCTCACTTACGTGGTCGCCAATCTGATTGAGCACCCGCAGCAGGCAACCATCGCTATCAGCCATAACGCTAACGGCGCTGTGGCATTTCGTGTGCAATTGGCCCCTGAAGATGTGCGCCATGTCATCGGAAAAAATGGATTGACCATCAGTTCCATCCGCTCGCTTCTCAACACGGCTGCTGAGAAGCATGGGATCAAAGTCAGCCTCAAAGTCGGGGCCGCACGAGATCTAGACTCTGAAGAGACTGCGGAACAAGAGCAGAAGAGAGAAGAAGACGCAGCAGCAGCCTGAATCGGCTAAATGCTGCTGACGCCGCACACTCCCTTTTGACCATGGGATAGGTCGCGTGCATCATTGCGATCATGCCCGACACACTGCGCCACATTCTCTCTTCTGATTCGCCTCTATCCTCCATCACCGTGCGCGGATGGGTACGCACGCGGCGTGACTCGAAAGCCTGCTCGTTCATTGAAATCACGGACGGCTCATGCTTTAAAGGACTTCAAATTGTCGTCGATGCCTCCCTGCCCTGTGCCGCGCTGATGCCGGGAATCCTGACAGGGGCCAGCATCGAGGTGGATGGCGACTTGATCGCTTCCCCAGCCGCCGGGCAAACATGGGAAATGCAGGCCAAAGACCTGCGTGTGGTGGGTGAGGCTGATGCGACCTATCCACTGCAAAAAAAAGGTCACACACCAGAGTTTTTGCGCACCATTTCTCATCTTCGTCCGCGCACGAATCTCTTTAGCAATGTCTTCCGCGTGCGCAGCCGAATGGCTTTTGCGATTCATCGCTTCTTCCAAGAGCAGGACTTCTTTTATGTCCACACGCCGGTCATTACCTCCAGTGATTGCGAGGGCGCGGGCGAACTCTTCCGCGTCACGACACTGAAGCAGGGATCAAACGCGAAGCCTGAGGACGACTTCTTCGGTCGGCCCACTTACCTCACTGTTAGTGGTCAGCTTCAAGGCGAAACATTTGCTTGTGCGCTGGGTAATATTTACACCTTTGGTCCCACCTTCCGCGCCGAGAACAGCAACACGGCGCGTCATGCAGCAGAGTTCTGGATGATTGAGCCTGAAATGGCTTTTTGCGATCTCTTTGGCGACATGAGTCTGGCCGAGGCCAGTGTCCGCTATCTCGTGGCGGCGATGATCAAGGAATGCCCTGAGGAGCTGGAGTTCTTCAACAAGTTCGTGGACAAGAATTTGGTTGGCCGCTTGCAGCAGACACTCGAAAAACCGTTTGAGCGTATCAGCTACACCGATGCCGTGGATTTATTGCTCAAGTCTGGCCGCAGCTTCGAGCATCCCGTAATTTGGGGAGAAGGACTGCAAACCGAGCATGAACGCTTCATCGCCGAAGAACATGTGCGCGGTCCGGTGACAATTTATAATTACCCAAAGGAGATCAAACCCTTCTACATGCGCCAGAATGATGATGGTAAAACAGTTGCTGCCATGGACCTGCTAGTGCCGGGCATTGGCGAAATCATCGGTGGCAGTCAGCGTGAAGAGAGACTCGATGTGCTGCGCGCCGCCATGCAGCATCACGGCTTGAATGAAGAGGACTATTCTTGGTACACCGATCTCCGCCGCTACGGCAGTGTGCCCCACGCAGGCTTTGGCATGGGCTTTGAGCGCTTGCTGATGTTTGTCACGGGTGTGAGCAATATCCGTGATGTGATTCCCTTTGCACGCACTCCAGGTCACGCGCCGTATTAGCACAATGACGAATGCAGAATGCAGAATGACGAAAAGGTGGCTGACCGCTGCCTTGATTTTCCTTTCGTCATTCGTCATTCGTGATTCGTCATTCGCCCAAGTGGGCCTCAAAATCCAACTCGTCCCTGAAGTCACCGCCATCGCCCCTGGTGCGTCATTCCGCGTCGGGCTCTACATTCAGCATGACAAAGGCTGGCACACCTACTGGCGTCAGCCTGGCATCGTGGGCGTGCCGACGAGCATCACCTGGACACTGCCTACAGGCTTCAAAGCTGGGCCGTTGGAGTACCCCGAACCTGAGTCCACCAAGATGTTTCAGATCATGGCGCAGGGCTACGAGCGTGACGTGCTTTTGCAAACAGAGATCGTAGCACCCGCCACACTCAAGGTGGGCGGAAAAGTGACACTCAAAGGCAGGGCCAGTTGGATGTGCTGTGGTAATACTTGTCACCCTGACACGATGGAGCTCACTCTAGAAATGCCAGTGAATGCCAAGAGCAAGCCTGCTAAGCAATGGCACCCGATCTTCGAGAAAGAACGCGCCGCCTATGCTCACCCTAGCAGCGCATGGACCGCCACAGCCGAGGAGAAAGGGCTGATCGTCAGACTGACACTCAAGCCTGAAACAAATTCAGCACGGCCTTTTCAAGCAAACCAGCCCGCACCGAAAGTCACCTTCTTCACCGAAGACGGCTGGATCAATAGCGACCAACCACAGACGATCAGCTTGAATTCGGACGGGATCCTGACCCTGAAACTCACTCGTGCCGAGGTCTTTCTTGGAAAAGGCACACCCGAACTGCTTCACGGAATCGTGCAAAGAGAGGGCGGTTGGCACGCAGACGGCTCACTGAGAAGTATGATAATCAAACCAGTGCTAAGACGGTAGTATTTCTCTACGTTTTTGTCTCACAGTTGAATTCCATTCAGTTTCCGCTACAACTCCCCACACCATGAAAGGCATCCTCGTACTTATTCTCGCCGCCGCAGTCGGCTACATCTCCTATCAGTATGCATACCCGATCCTCGCCGGATATGTGAAATTCGAGAAGCATAAAAAAGAAATCGTCGTCGCTCCGGCACCGAAACCAGTGATTAAAAAGGAAGTGGCCGTGGTCGCACCGCCCAAGCCTGTGGTGGAGGCACCGAAGACAGCCCCAGTGATGGAAGCGCCAAAACCAGCCGTGGTAATGGAAGCACCAAAACCAGCCGTGGATCCAAATGCATTTGTCGCGCCCCCACTCCCAACGATCGAAGAAACAACCAAGAATTGGACTGTGCTACCCAAAAGTGCTTTCCCGCGCCAAGTGACCATCAAACGTGACCTGCAACTGAGCATGAAGATTGGCAACTCCAAGGCCGCCACTCAAGTGAAGGCAGGTGGGAAAATGTACGCCGTCGGGCAAGATGGCACAAACATTCTCGTGTCTCCTTCCGACACCTCGCCGATGCGCGGTGCAGTCGCTTTTGAAGATACCGATTTGAAGGATGTGCTCATTCAAGGTTACGAGCGTTGGAAAATCACGTATGTGGAGACTTTGAAAAAAGCTCATGAGTTCAGGCTCGTGGCTGCCGAGCGTGCTAAAAATGCACCTGTTCAATCCAGTGGCACAGCAAAGGCTGGGAATGACAAGCCAGCCAAAGACAAAGACGGCACATACCCACTACTGGTGGCCAGCATGAAATCAGGTCAAGTCACAGAGATCAAACCTGACATCGTCAAAGAGTGGGGCGAACCACAGCTTACCGAAGGCGTCTGGACCGTGATCGTTAAATACGAAACCCAGACCATGTTCGGTAAGTTCGATACCGAAGCCCAGGCCCATATCAAAAATGGTGCCGTGGAAAAGTGGATCTACACAGGTTCTGGAGAAGTAGTGCCCTGATTGCCCATCAAGGCGTCCGCCTGACTGGCTAAGCTAAAGTCGAGTTGCGTCAGTCCGCCAATGCCGTGCGTACTCAGGCGCACACTCACTTTACGCCAGCCGATGAAGAGATCCGGATGATGATTCATCGCCTCGGCAGCATGAGCCAAACGACTGACAAAATCGATCCCAGCAAGGTAGCTGCTAAAACTGAACGTCTTAACCAATTCACGCCCCTCCAAATTCCAACCGGAGACTTGAGTGAGTGCTATCTGGATTTCAGCATCCGTAAGTTGGCCCGGTTTCATGAAGGATTACAGAACCGAAAATTATGTCCAATCAAGGCATGAATGGCCGAACACCCCAAATGCAGCCCTTCACCAGAGTTGACAGTGTAGTCCACGGCTCCATTCTCGCATCCGCCGTGGCCCCATGCCGCGTTCTTCATTCGTCATTTCCCCTCCCCCATGCATTCCTCCATTGAACTTAAACGCGAAGTAGAAGCCGTCCAGATTCCCAGTGGAGATGCGATCAAGCTGCCCCTCGGCCTGAAGGTCATCATCACTCAGTCCCTTGGCGGCACTTACACCGTGGCCATGGACTTCGGCCTCGCCCGCATCAGCTCCAAAGATATCGACGCCCTCGGCATCGACCCAGAAGCCAGCAAGAAGGAGCAGGAAAGCACCTCCTCCAATATTCCCGATGAGACCAGCGATCTGGAAGCCCAAGTGTGGAACCAGCTCAAAAATGTCTATGATCCCGAGATCCCCGTAAACATCGTCGATCTCGGACTCGTGTATGACTGCACAGTCGAACTCAACGACGAAGGCAAAAACCGCGCCGTGGTAAAAATGACCCTCACCGCCCCTGGTTGCGGCATGGGCCCCACCATCGCCGCAGATGCTCAGAGCCGCATCATGACCATCGAGGACATGGACGAGGCCGCTGTCGAACTCGTCTGGGAACCCGCCTGGAATCAGGGCATGATCTCCGTCGAGGGGAAAATGAAGCTTGGCATGATCTGACCTTTATGGCCGCGTTTAAACCACCCGGCCAATGTCCCGCCTGTGGCGAGTGGGTGCCGCGCGCAGCCGCAGCCTGTGATGACTGCGGAGCCTGTGCCAAATCAGGCTGGAAGGCCAATGCCGACACCTATGACGGCCTCGATCTGCCCGACGAAGACTTCGACTATGATAACTTCATCCAGCGTGAATTCGGCGGTTCATCAAAAGGCTCCAAGCTTGGCCTGAGCAAAGAAACCTTCTGGCGCATCGTCGCCGCCATCGTGCTCGCCGTCATGATTTTGGGCTACTTACTTTCCGCTAAGTAGTAGTCAGCGAGCCGCCCACCTTTCTCCCCCGATAAGCCACGGCAAAGAACACGCACACTGCTGCGGTCAGGGCCGTCTCACCCCACCAGAAGCGCGACCAATCTGTCATACCTTTGGTTCGGCACATATCGTGCCACCAACCACCGCCGAGGTAGCCCAATAGATTGCCCACACCGCCCATGAGCAGGGCCAGTAGAGCCTGAGCACGCACGCGCCATTTCGGGTCGATCCGCTCCTCCAGATAGATCTGTGTCGTGATGAAGTAGAGAGTGAAAGCAAAGCCGTGCAGCGTCGTGCCGATCATGATCCATGTCTGCGTATTCATGGCATTCATGCCATAGCGCACCACGCAGATGATGATGCCTGAAAGGAACACCCACTTGAGTCGATACCGCGTCATCAATCCCCCCAGAAGTAGCATGACGAGAATCTCCGTCGTCTGCGCCAGTGACATGACGGCCGAGATATGTCCCACACCCATTTCCTTTAACTGAAGCACCGTGTAGGGGTAAAATGCCGCGAGAGGGATGCAGTAAAGAGCGGCCGTGATAAAGACGATCCGGTGATCCCGATGCTTCAGCAGATCCAGCGCATCCAGCCCTAGAATCTGCCACCAACTGCGATGCTGCTTCGCATCGCTGGGTGGCGTGGCGGGCAGCATCCAGGTCAAACTCATGACCACCATCCACAGGCCCGCCGCCGTGAATCCCGCTAGCACCGAATCATCCGCCTTGATCACAAAGCTGACGATCCAACAGCCCACCATCCAGCCAAATGTGGCAAAGGCGCGTAGCGGACCGAACTGGCGCTTGGCATTGTGCAATTGAGAGAAAGCAATGCTGCTGGTGATGCTCCAGACCGGAGTCGCCACCAGAGCCTGAACCTGCGCGCACAGCAGGATCAAACCATCACTCAAACCCCAATGCAGAGACAGGCAGGTCATTGTTAAGGTCAGACCCGTCAGCACCGCGAGCCAACGCAGTAAGCGCGTCGGTGCCATCTTTTGATCCGCCAGTGCCCCGACAAACAGAGGCGAAATAAAAGCCGCAATGCCCGAGGTCGCCAGCACCCACGGCACGAGGTGAGCGCGATCATACGCCGCGAAAATATTCGCCAGAGGCACATTCCAGAGGCCCATGGGCATAGCCGTGCAAAAGAAAAGAAGAGCGAGCTTAGCGCGACTGGTCGGGGGAGCGTCCACAGGGGATTGTAGAGTGCCACAGAGCGCTGGAGCAGGTCCTTGTCAAAAGATGCCTATGCTGGAAACCGTCACGCCAAATAACTCTTTATGGCACGATCCGCACCCGCCCGCTGGTCATCGGCGAGGTGGTCACATTCGCAGGCGGGCCAGTGATACCGGGCAGCAGGAAGTAACCGGTGCCCTTGCCTGGGGTCGGCAGCAGCACTCCATTGAATGTCACAGGACGAGCGATCCGCGGCAGAGCGGCATTGAAAGGGTTGTTGTCCTTGAGTGCCAAACTTCCGGTGAAGGTGCCTTTGATGACGTCTATCTTGGTGAGCTTGATCAGGGCTGGATTCACTCCGGCAAAAGTCACGGCATGAGTGGCACTCACATTGAAGACTTGATCCAGATCACTGAACTGACTCACGCTTTCGATGCCGCTACCAGTGAAGCTCATGCCCGCAATTCCGGGTGCTGCGATGTTGAGCAAAGTCTTGCCGACAACGGGCGGCAGATACTCGGCACCGACAGCATTCAGGGTCGTGGGATCAAAGCCTGCGGCATAGGCTCGTGCGGCCTGCGGCTTTTTGTGCCAGCGCAGAGAAAATCCTGAAACGATCTTGGTTCCAGACTCAATGTAGATCAATTGGCTCAGCGATCCTTTGCCGCCATAGAGCAACGTGAAGAGCGGCAACTCGCCATTGGCCCAAAGCGTGGCGCTCTGGGCAGTGATGATCGTGCCATCGGCAAGCTGGCCAGACCAGCTCACCGCACCGGCAGTGCTCACGCTGAAAGTCAGATAGCCATCACCCTGAGGGAAGCTGGCGCTGGTGTCGGTGGATTCGAGTGCGGTGGTGAAGTAGCCTTTGAAAGCATCCGCAGGTTTTGTGGTGGCGTGCCACACATGTTTGCTGCCGCTGAGGGCCGTACCGATTGGCACAGCTCCAGGCAGTGTCACATCTCCCGTGATGGAATCGGCTGCGTAATAGTTCATGTTCACCGTCAGGTCCACGGCTGGCTTGCCAGTGCGTTTGACGGAGGTTGTTAAAACAGCTTGAAGACGATCAGTCACCAGCGGATCGACCGCTACGTTCAACCTGCCGGTGAAGGCATGGCTGCCTGCGCCTAGTTTGAGGTTGCCTGAAACATTGCCGGAGTTGGTCACGGTCATCGTCATCAGGCCGCCCAGCCCGTCATTTAGCACATCACTCTCGTCGATGGTAGCGGAGTAGCTGCCCACCAGCGATGGCGGGAATGGTAGCACGGTCATGTCGAAGCTGATCGTGTTGGAGTCACCCCACACATTCTTAGCCTTCACCGTGACGGTGGAGGTTTTTACTTCTGTCGGATAACCAGTGATGTGACCTGTGATGTTGGATAGCACCAGCCCCTTAGGCAGCCCGGTGGTGGTGTAGGTCACAGGTCCATTAAGCGTGGTGATCGCCAGATCATAGTTCGCGCCGAATGCCGCGTTCAAGATCGGATCAGGCACCGTAATTTCAGGTGCGGCGGCAATGCCTAATTGAGTCACTGTTTGCGTCTTGCCACCGATCTTTACCGTGCCAATTCGGGAGCTTTTAGATGGGTTAGGTGCTGGAAAGAAAAGCACCCCGTTTTCATCTGGAGTGGGCATCACAAAACTTAGCCAAGGAATGGATTCGCTCACCGTGAAAGGAGCCGCAGAGTACACATTCATAGCATACGGTGCACTGTCGGCAGAGATCTCTATCTCGGGTGGCACATCAATGTCAGCAAGCACCAACCAAACTGTCTCTACATTGCTTTTCAAGCCAAGCGCATCACTGGCGATGTAAGTAAAGTGGCCGCCTGCAAATGTGGCCGAGGGTGTGAATACCAAGTTTGTGCCCACCTTCGCTACCGTTCCGACAGCAGCCCCAGGCTGGGTGAATGAGGCGATGCTCAGCACATCACCATCAGGATCGCTGTCATTGCTCAGCACAGGGATCGTCACCTTGGCCGAGGGCAGCGCCAGCACCGTTTCATTCATCGCGACCGGCGGACGATTCATCGTGGTGAAAGTCATTGTCGCTCCATTGGCCGTTCCGAGCGGACCCGCGGCGCGGACACGAAAATGATACTTCGTGTGCGGTAGCAGGCTGGTGATCGTGGCAGTCACATTCGTGAGCGTATTTCCAGAGAGCGTTCCAGGCGTGGCGGACGCCGTGCTGCCATAGCTTGTCGTCGTGCCGTAGTCGAAGAACACGGTCCGCTCTGAATGATTGGCGTTCACTTTGCCATTGAGCGTGGCTCCATCGAAGCTGATGCCTGTGGCTGCCACGGTTGTCGCTGCTGGCACAGAAGCATTGCCTCCAGTGCCCTGGATGCTGAAGGTAAAAGCGGTGTCATCGTTAGCGATACTCAATGTGGCGCTGCGGACCCCGAGAGCACTGGGATCAAATTTGATTTGGAAGGTCGTGTTCCCCACAAGTGCAGTCACCGGTGAGATGGGCTGGGTCGTGACGCTGAAGTCCGCTGCATGTGTGCCACCGACGACTACCATGGGAGTGCCCGTCAGGTTCAATTCGGTGAAGCCGTCACTGCTAATGGTGAAGGTGCGAATCGCATTAGCTGTGGTGAGGAGACAGCTTCCAAAGTCCGTGTGATCGGCGAGGCTCGGGGTCGCATCGCCATTGATAATCTTCACGCTGTTGCCACGGATGGCGATCTCACGCTGAGGCGCTCCATAGATGGCTAGGGAATGATTTGCCAACGAGCCTGCTCCAGCCAGTCCACTAACTTTTCGGCCCGTCAGCATACTGGTGTCGCTGCTTGAATTCACTGCCACTGGCACATTGTATTGAGCCGACTGGTTATTACCAAGCTGACCGGAGAAGCCGTTACCCCAGGCGGCGACCAAGCCGTCAGAGCACAGCGCCAAAGTGTAGTGCTCTCCCGCCGAGATCGCCGTGACGGTCTTGCCAAACAACGCGCTGGTGCCGCTGGTCCTGTTCACTGTCACTGGTGTCGTACGACTTAATGTCGAACTATTGCCGAGCTGCCCATAGTTGTTCTTACCCCAGGCCGCCAGGGTGCCGTCTGAGCACAACGCTAGGCTGTGCGAACCACCCGCCGCGATTGCCCTGACGGTCTTGCCAAACAGCGCACTGGTGCCATTGGACATGTTCACCGCTAAGGGTGTTGTGCGCTGCGTCAGCGAGATTTCTCCGAGCTGGCCATCACCATTGTAGCCCCAGGCTGCCATCGTACCGTCCGAGCACAACGCCAAGCTGTGCGCGTAACCCGCCGCAAGCGCCACCACGGTCTTGCCATACAACGCGCTGGCACCGCTGGTCGTGTTCACCGCTGTTGGCACATAGCGTCTGTCTCTTATACA
>JBEBGU010000800.1:0-2577 GCA_040081325.1 Prosthecobacter sp. | reverse complement strand
GGGCACATGATGAGGCATTGCGTGGCGCGGCTCGTTTGGTCGATGAGCTGCACGGCAGGCAGACCAAAGGCGAGCGTTTTACCGGAGCCGGTCTGGCTCTGGCCCACCACATCGCGACCGGTGAGGGCCACGGGGATGGCCTCCGCTTGAATGGGTGAGGGTTGTTCGAAGCCCTGGGCCTCGATGAATTTGATCAGTTCGGGGGATAGGCCGAGATCGGCGAATGTCTTTTCCATATATGTCGTTGAACCCGGCAGGGGCTGGCTTCCGTAAAACGGGCAACCAGTCGCCGTAAAAGCGTCCGCGCAACAGCGGGACGGGATCACCGTCTGAGTCAGACGGGCTACAAGACAAACATCGGCCCCAAGGGGGGAAGCCGGTAAAAAACCGGCGCGAAGAGTTCCACACATCAGGGGATTAGCAAGCTGTGATTGCCCTTGGGGTGTGTGCGGGCTAGCTTCCCGCTAATGAGAATAACGACCCGCCTTGCGCTGCCACTGCTTGTCATTGGGGGTATTATTGTGGCGTATCGACTCAATTCACATGCGGCCAAGCCTAGTGGCAGGCTACCCGATGTAATTGGAGGCTTTTATCTTTGCGTTGGTCTGTTTCTTTGGGGGCACCCATCTCCATTAACTCAGAGGCTAGCCATAGTTGCTTGGATACCGCTGCTTCTGCTCAAGCCATTTAAACTGTTAGGCGTGATAAGGACGCTGCAGAGTGCTGATCCGAATTATATACCGCTCAAACCGACAGCACCACCTTCGGAGGCCAGCACTCGTGAAGGACGCACCGCTCTGATTTGCAGAGTGATCAAGGAAGCCTTTGGCGTGGATTGTCGCGCTTACCATCCTGACAGTTCATTTAGAGACACACACGCTATTGCTCCTGGTCATCTTCTTGATCTTCTCGAACGTTTACACAGTGATTATTGTTTTACAGTCTCTGCAGATGATGGAGAGAAAGTGGATTCCGTGAAGGATCTACTCGATCTTTTAGAACGGCGACACCCATACCCTACCACATCTTGAGTCGGATGGGTGGCGACTTCCTAGTGCTGAAGAAACCTCAGGAATCGCTGATTCAATCAAGATGACAGGCTCTCACAAGCCTGCCAAACCTCCAAAAAAGCCCTCAGCTTCCCTCAAAAGGTCAAATGGATGTGAAAACGGCAGGGTGTACCGCGAAAATAAGACATCGAACCGAGCAAATAAGGCCTCCAGATGTGAAAATAAGACCTCTCACCCCGAAAATAAGACATCCAGAGGTGAAAATAAGACATCCAACCGGGCAAAAGGCTCGGCCAATGGACAAATTTTGTCCATCACCCGACCTTGGAGGTGAAAAGGCCGATCCCCCTTCCTGAGCGTGTGGGCCTGCTACCGCAGCGGCTCACCGCCCCCGTGCTTGACCTCTGGCGGCTTTTTCTCTTCAATCCGCTCATTCATCAAAACCCTTTCATTTCGTGAACGGCCCCCTTTTGCCCCAGCTCACCTCCGCCCATCCACCCAAAACTGTGGGCGAATCTGATTCGTCCACAGTTTACTGTGGCTAAACCACGTCTGCCAAAGAATGAAACGTTCAATCATAAGGAATCTGGAGGAGGTCAGCTTCCATGATTCGACCATTGAGCGTTTCGTGCGAGCGGATGACACCATCTCCCTGACTTTCGATTGGGCTATGGTCACTTACGAGGGCACCTCACTGATCGTTGGCAGGTGCTGCCTGCATCTATTCCAAGTCGTCTCTGACGAAGTCTCTCCGGCGAAGCACCATACTGAATGCTTTGGGGCGGAGTATTCACTCGTCGGAACCAACAGTTCTGAATCAGACAACGATCTTGTTCTGGGTGGATTCTATGTATCCTCCGCCGAATATTCATGGGTGGAGTGGAAATGCAGATTTGAGTCATTCAAGTTGGAGTGGGACTTGGATGTAACGCTGGAGGAGTGGCGCAACGGGAAGCTACCCGAGGCAGACAAGGCGCTGGTGCCAACCGCCGGGGCTGACCTGTCGTCCATACTTTCCGAGACTCCAACCCGCCAACCCGTCTCCACGCTCACCCCCGCCCTGTCGGTTGGCACAGCTTAGACGTCATCCTTTGGGTTCCGATGACTGCGGCCAGGGTGCTCGTTCGTCAGATTTCTAGAGAAGCCAGCGGGCCAGGGTGGCGGCGGGGTCGGATGAGTCGGGTAGGGAGTCCACGATCTGACGTTCGTGTGGCACGGTTTCGGAGGAACCGTCGGCACGCAGGCGTTTGCTAGCTCGGGCTTCGGCGAAGTCGAGGAACCACTCGGGCAGGCTTGCCAAGCGCACGGGCAGCGGCAGCTCGAACCAACTGCCGCTTTCTCGCTGGTAGAGGTAGCTGCGGTCATCGGGCTGGCGGTCCTTAACCTGCGCGCTTTACGAATGGCCCTTGGAGCGTAACCTCAGTCAGATGCAGACGGTTTACATTGAGACGACGATTCCGAGCTACTTGGGCGCAAACCCAAGTAGTCAGAAGTCCATCGCTACGGATCAACAGACGACCCACCAATGGTGGGCCAAAGAGCGTAACCGCTTTCGACTCTACACTTC
>JBEBGU010000799.1:0-2589 GCA_040081325.1 Prosthecobacter sp. | reverse complement strand
GGCATTCAGCGCTGAGCGCGCCGGGGGGGGGGTCGGAGGTCGCCGGTGTGCTGAAGTGCAGCACCACCACTGCGGCCCACGCGAGCCCCCAGCCGACAGCGAGCCAGCGTGGTGGCGCTTGCTTTGGTTGCGGTGCGGCACTCTCCAGGCGTGCGAGCATCTGCTCACGCCACTCGGGCGGCAGTGGGCGGAACTGGAGCGATGAGAGTCGGGATTCGAGATCGTCTTTCATGGCTGGATTTCGTCGTAGAGCGGACGCAGGAGCGTGCGCAGTTTATCGATGGCGTAGCGGTAGCGGCTGGCGGCGGTGTTGAGCGGGATGCCCTGAGTCGCGGCGATTTCTTCAAAGGTGAGTCCCTGCCAGAGCTTCAGATGTGCGACGCTGCGCTGCTCGGGCGGCAGTTCATCAAGCGCGCGCTTCACCCGGCGTGCGAACTCGGCTGTATCGGGATCGACTTCGCTTTGAAAAATGGACCGCGGCTCCGAGGCGCTGCGTTCTTCGGCGCTTTGGCGAGCGCGGTGACGGCGGAGCCAGTCGAGCGTCATGTTGTGTGCCAGCCGCGTGAGCCAAGAGCGCTCGCTTTCGACAAGGGGCAGCCCCTGATGCTGAAGCTTGAGGAAAAGCTCCTGCAAAAGGTCTTTCGCCTCCGTTTCCGATCTCACGATGCCGACAATGTAATGAAACAAGCCCGCCGCATGAGCATCGTAGAGTTCGGAAATCTGGTGGGTGGTGAGCATGAGCAGCGAATCACTGGGAGGACGCAGCAGGGCGTGAGATTTGTCTAAAGAATCTTGAGGCTCAAAGCCGCCGCCCGACAGATAAAAAAACGGACGCGGAGTGATCCGCGTCCGTCTCGAATGAATCTGAAGGTTGGAACCTTTAAACTGTGAAAGCAGGCAGCTTCACGATCTTGCCGCCAGCCATCGCGGACTCGTGAGCGCAGAGGCCCACGCAGGTCCAGTTGGCGGATTGCTTCGCGTTCGGGAAGGGATCGCGCCCCTCCGTCAAAGCCATGGCAAACTCATGCGCCAGATGCGGATGACTGCCCCCATGACCGCTTCCTTGCACAAAGCTGAGATGCGTCTTTTTGCCGAGGTCATAGACACCCTTCGTCGTGAAGTCGCGGATGCTCTTCGGCAGCAGCTTGGCGTAGTCGGGTGCTTTCACCGTCTTGGGAATCTTTGGCTCGGGGAGCTTGGCGCGGTGCATGATGAGCGGCTCATGCTCCACCAGCGGCCATTCGATGGACGCCTTGTCGCCATACACGTCGATACTTTCACGATACTGCCGCGCCGTGTCGAACAGGCTGCGGATCACACGCGCGCTGAGATCGCTGTCCTTGAACTTCACATGCGCAGTTTCCACGGCGAAGGGCGAGCCATACTGCTTCACCAGTTCGGGGCGGATCGTGCCGGAGCCAAAGCAGCTCACATACTCCGCCGGTGTGCCAGCGAGCGCGACCACGGGGCCGACACAATGCGTGGCATACCACATCGGCGGCAGGCCGGGCCAGTAGTTCGGCCAGCCGTCCATGTCCTGCTGATGACTGGACTGGAGGAACTGGAGCTTGCCCAGCTTCCCTTTCTGATACTGCTCCTTCATGAAGAGGAACTCGCGGGCATAGACCACGGTTTCCATCATCATGTATTTCAGGCCGGTCTTCTTCACCAGATCACAGATCTTTTTGCAATCCTCGATGCTCGTCGCCATCGGCACCGTGCAGGCCACATGCTTGCCAGCCTTCAGCGCCTCGATCGACATCCAGCCGTGATCAGGGATCGGCGAGTTGATGTGTACCGCGTCGATGTTCGGGTCCTTCAGCATCTCCCTGAAATCCGTGTAGCGCACGCTCACGCCAAAGGCATCGCCGATGGCCTTCAGCTTCTTTGGATCACGCTGGCAGATGGCGTAACAAACAGTGTTTGGATGGCGCTGCCAGATGGGGATGAACTCCGCCCCGAATCCGAGGCCGACGACGGCGATGTTGAGCTTCTTGGTGGACATGATGGTAGGAAAGAGCCGCCGTTATAGCGGACGGCCCGTTTTTCGGAAACGACAAAATTTGGGCAGGATCGGACCTTGAAGCGAGGAATGAGGAATAAAGAGTGGGATTTCAGTCTTGCCCGCATTGAGTGTTTTAACTAGCGTCTGTCAAATTAGGCACCTTCTGCCCGCCACCAATATGAAATGGAAATGCCGCATTTCATCCCAAGACGTGAACTTCATCCCCATATCGAACTTTCAATGACTCCTGAAGAACTCTCCCATATAGCAACAACCGCTGGCGTCTTGTTTGCTGCATACCAAATTCTGTTATCACGTCAGCAGGCACAAACCTCCTTTGAAGACGCCTTGGCAAAAGAATATCGTGATCTGGTCTCCAAGATGCCGACTAAAGCCTTACTCGGAGAAGATCTCACAGATGCTGAGCACGCAGAAGCCATAGATGAATTCTATCATTACTTCGATCTCAGTAATGGTCAGATCTTTCTCCGGCAGATAAACCGTGTTCGACCCACGACTTGGAAATTTTGGTGTGATGGCATTCGAACCAATCTCAAGCGCCCAGCATTCAAGACGGCTTGGGA
>JBEBGU010000798.1:0-2590 GCA_040081325.1 Prosthecobacter sp. | reverse complement strand
GAGGTCGAGTGGCTTCAAGGTGATCTGGCCGATGTCGGGCGGGGATTTGATCTTGGGTGTGGGCACTTCGGGTTCGCTGCGCAGACCGGCGAAGCGGTCGAGTGGCAGTGTGACGAGGCCGACACCGCTCTTTTGCTGATCGCCGGTGATGTTCGTGCCACCGCCGATGGCTCCGCTGCTGTAGGCACCGTAATAGAAACGCATCTCGCGACCTTCGATGACGATGTCGGCGTTCGTGGCCAGCGTACCACTGTCGAATTGATCGCCTTCGCTGCGCTTGAGCCAGAGATCATCGCGAAACGGCCGCTGCCAGTCGAGGCCGTCACGGCTGAGCATGAGCTCGATGTCCATCGTTCCGCCACCAGGACGGTTGAGGATCTGATTGAGGCTGAAATAGTGGTCGTGACGGAAGAGCACAGGCGAAGTGTGAAACTCCAGCGCTCCATCGTGTTCGTCAGGGAAAGAGACGATCTGTGGTTTGCTCCAATGGAGCAGATCCTTGCTCTCCACGCGGCCCATGCCGTGCTTCCAGCCGAGTCCGCCATCGGGGCCTGGAATCCACGCCTTGCCGTAGATGGCCCAGACTTTGTGTTTCGGATCAAAGAGCGGATCAGCCGCATCGGACATGCTGATGGGCCTCAAGAGCTGCCGCTTCACACGACCGTCTGGTGCAGTGGTCTCGGTGTAAGGATTCTCGCCAGCAAAGGGCGGCTGCACTTTCTTGCCACCAAAGGAAGTCGTGTAAATCGGAGCATCAGGATGCTTCGCCCATCGGATGCCATCGGGTGAATACGCGAGATGCAGCCCAGCAACGAGTTCGCCCTTCGTCGTCTTTGCCCAGTCGTAGTAGAGCATCTTGTAGTGCCTCGCTGCGTCAGGTTCACGGGCATCGACAATGACACTGTTGCAGTAGCGGTCGCCATACAGTCCGCTGCCGATGAGAACGATATTGGTGTTCTTGTCACCGTTGAAATCGAAGAGGCCAAGGTTCGGCTTGGTGAAAGTGATGCCGTCCGCCGACTCGGCGTAGCAGACGACGCACTCATGAGTCTTGAGCTGCGCGCGCTTGCCTGCATAGGCCTGATACCAGAGCTGATATTTGCCCGTGGCCTTGTCGCGATGCACGCTCGTCCAGGCGATGGCCATCTCCCACGGTTTGTCCTCGGTGATGAGCGGGTTTTTGGCATGACGCACTGGCTTCTCCAAAACACGGCGTGTCCCCGCTCGGTAGAGAATGTCGTGATCATCGACCAACAAAATCGTGCGATCCGCAGCACACAAGACCAGAGGGAAGATGAGGAGTAGCAGAGTCTTCATGGCAGCCAGCGTGGATGATGGGAAAGCAGCCGTTCATGGTAGTGATCGAAGCGTTCTTTACTGACGCCTTCATACGGCGGCAGTAGGCGCAGCGGGAACGCGGGATCGTGGATGCGGCAGAACATCTTGTCGAAAGCTCCGTCCATGTGCGCGGTGTTGCCGACGGCTTCTTTGAAGGTGGCGATGAGGCCCTCAAAGTCAGCGGTGATGGCGGCGAGGCCCGCTTCATCGCGCTCGCAACCGGCGCGGAAGTAGTCCTGAGCGCGATGGAAGTTCGTGGAGAGAAACGAGATGAGGAAGCCGCAATCGCCCGTGTGGCAGGCTTTGGCGAAGCCGACCTCGGTGATGAAGTGACGGAGCTTGGGGGCATCGCGCATCAGGCTTGTGAGGCGCGCTTCGTCGGACGTGCTGTTCTTGGTGGCGACGAGGTTTTCGTGTTCCGCAGCCAGGAGGCCGTATTCAGCTCCGGTGATGATTCGTCCGGTGCGCATGAGGTTGTAGTGCAGAAACTCGCAATCACGAAAACGACCGCAGGTCTCGCGGAAGAACGTTTTCAATTCCGCATCGTTCAAAGCGCCCCAACTCGGCAAGCTGAGTTGAAACCGCCTTGCGCCCATGTCGCGTGCTCGCTCGATGCGTTCGATGATTGTCGGCAACGATTGACTGATGAGGCCAACCATGGTCTGCACGCCGTCGATACGCGTCTCATCAAGGAACACGCGGGTGATGGCATCGAACTGAGACTCTGTCACTGCATAGCCCTCGCCTGCGGTGCCAAAGATATAGAGATCATGGATGCCTCTTGTGATCTGATACCGCACACTGCGACGGAAGATTTCCTCTTCGAACTCGAAGTGCTCATTCCACGGCACACAACATGTGGCGAGGATGCAGCGACGATAGCGTGGCGTGGTCATGGCTTTGGAGCATCCCAAATGGCGACACCCATGTGGTAGCGAGCGTGATACTCGGAGGCACCGGCATACCAGGCGGTGACTAGTTTGCCGTCGGCACGTTGCACGGTGCTTGGGTAACCGCAGTCCCAGGTCGTCGTGTGAGCGATGCGGATCGGTTCACCCCAGGTCTTGCCTTCGTTGCTGCTGAGCTTCGCCAGCACGCCGAGCTGATCTCCAGTCTTGATGCGGTTACCGTAGGCGAGCAGGATGCGGCCGTCTTTGAGGCGGAGGAGGTGGCCGTTGATCTCGTTTTTTGCAGTGACGACCTGCGGAGCGCTCCACGTCGCGCCGTCGTCCTCGGAAAAATAGATTTCCAT
>JBEBGU010000797.1:0-2590 GCA_040081325.1 Prosthecobacter sp. | reverse complement strand
GGGAAAAGATCAGCGGCAAGGCGAATGGAGACTTTGCGGAGCTTCGATTGCTGATTGCTCAAAACTACGAGATTGATCCGAAGTCAAAGAAATGGCGGCAGCTCATCGGCAAGAACTCATAAGCTTCGAATCCCTGCCACACGCCATGATCCGCTCCTTCATCATTGGAACTTTATTCCTCACGCCGCTTTCACTTTCCGCTGCTGATCCAGCGCCCTCCCCTCTTATCATTTTGGCCCAGGAAACGCCGAATGCTTCCGCCTGGGTGCTGGCCTCTCTGGACGAGGCCGTGCCTGCGGACATCCGGCAGAACCTTACGTTGCTCCGCGAAGATCTGCTGGATGAGGGCAAGACCACGCCGAGAACTTCTCTGGACGCTTACCGATCTGGCTACCAGTTATGCAATACCTTGATCATGGCACTTGATGAACGGGACAAAGCACTCGTGAAAGCCGGGGTAAGCCTGACGCAGACGCAGGTCGCGTCGGGCGGTGCGGTCCAAGGGGCGGATGCACGGCGAAATTATATGATGAGCTGGCCCCAGTATCACCGGGAGGAAGCCCAGGCCGAAGAGCGCAAGAGCCAGATTCGTGATGCCCTATCGGTGACAAAAGATCGCCAGAAGGCCGAATGGTCATGGCGTGCCAGCCAGTTGCGCGCTGGCTTGGATGCAGTGTACGCCACCTACCGCGATGCCATGCGGAAAGACCCAGCCATGGTCCAGGCCATGGCAGTGCCAGCACAAGGCTCCGTATCTCCGAAGATAGGCTCTGTGCCTACACAACCAGTGAAGCCATCATCGGCGATCTCACCCAAGCCTGCCGCATTGCCGTCGGGCGCATACACGAACTCGCTGGGCATGGTCTTTGTTCCTGTTGATGGGACTGATGTTCTTTTTGCATCCACGAGACACGCAGATTGGATTACGCAGAGTACGCAGAGAACGCGTCCGGTGTGAACCCAGCTTGGAAATCGCAGAACAAAAATGGCATTCCGTGCGGACACGAGGATGATCATCCTGTGGTTGGAATCAAATGGAGTGAAGCAGTTGCTTTTTGTGACTGGCTCAGCAAAAAAGAGGGAAAAGTATACCGCCTGCCGACAGATAAAGAGTGGAGTTATGCTGTGGGTATCGGACGTTCGGAGCGCTGGACAAAGGACTCAACGCCGAATTCGATGAACAACAAATTGCAGAATCACTTCCCTTGGGGTGACGAGTTTCCACCTGAGACAAAGAGCTTAGCCGGCAACTATGCAGACATCACACTAAATACCGTACTTTCTGAAGCGGCGTTTATTGGTAAATACTCTGATGGATTCGTCACAACGTCTCCAGTGATGTCGTTCAAACCCAACAAAATTGGCATCTATGATTTGGGAGGTAATGCTGCGGAGTGGTGCAGTGATTGGTATGATGAAACGAATACCAAGAAGTTAACGAGAGGCGGTTCTTGGTTGAACAACACCAAGGATAATTTGCTCTCTGCATGCCGAGGAGTGAGATCACCCGAGATTGATTATCTCATTCACTATGTCGGCTTTAGATGTGTGTTAGAGGCACACTGAATAAGGAAGTTGGTCCACCTCACGGATTCCATCCAGGTAGTATCTCGACTTCGCCCCTCGGCCTCGACATCCCGTATCTCCAAGAATATGCAAGCTTAGGGTTCGCCACTGGTGGAGTGGCATAATCTTCATCATGCCCCCTCTGATGCAGACTGAACCTGATGTCAGCGCAGGAGAGCCTTGAATCCAGCCTGCTCAAAATGGGCGTCACCGGTCAGGACTTCACGGAGGTGGTGTCGCCGCATCACGACAATGCTGATACAGTCGGTCATCTGCCAAGCTTTGTCAGAATGACGGCGGAAGATGTCCAGCCCACTCTGGAACAAGGCGGGCGATGCTGGCACGAGATTCCAGACGGCGCTTTTCCTTACCATGTCCACGATGGCGGTGAACTCACCGCGCTGCTCGGGCAGGTTTAGCGCATCACCAAGCTCCATGAGGACGGCCTCGGTGGTGATGAACTTCCTTTGCGGCACACGAGACTCGATGATGGCCCTGGCATGCATGGCTTCCCGACGGTCTAGCAAGGCGTGGAAATAGAACGTGTCTGCAAAGACCTCTCTCATGGCTCACTTGGCGGCAGGTTTGCGTGGGCGTGCCAGACGCCGGTCTGCCAGTTTGAGCATGGTCTTGAGAAAAGAGGGATCGCCGGGAAGGGCATCCAACGGGACGATCTGAACGCGCGTGCCCTCCATCAGCCGTGCCCCACGGGGAAGAGGAATGACTCCGCCCGAGACAGTGCTGGCAAGCATCTGATTTTTGACCGTTTTCATGAGTTGATTCATAACCTCTCTGGCGTGGGCGGGCAAGATTCTTCTCTCCTTCCCACGCGGGATAGGCTTATTCACAGTAACAACGGCGTTATCTCACTTCACCTTGAACAGCTCCACATCAAAAATCAGCGCCTCATTTGGGCCGATGTCGCGACCGGCACCGCGTGTGCCGTAGGCGAGCTTGGAGGGGATGAAGAAGCGAAACTTGGCGCCTTCCTTCATGAGCTGCACGCCTTCGGTCCAGCCAGCGA
>JBEBGU010000796.1:0-2591 GCA_040081325.1 Prosthecobacter sp. | reverse complement strand
GAGCCGGTCTGATTGCCGGTGAGGAGAACCATTTCACCCTTATCATCACGCACACCGACGCCCATGCGGTCGCAGTCTGGGTCAGTGCCGATGACGATGTCCGCGCCTTCTTTGTTTGCGAGATCGACGGCCATTTTCAGAGCTGGTGCGTTCTCTGGGTTCGGCGATTTCACGGTGGGGAAGCGCCCGTCGCGGATGTCCTGCTCAGGCACAGTGAAGAAATTGAAGCCGAGTTTTTTCAGCAGCACAGGCACGAGTACGCCGCCGGTGCCGTGCAGCGCGGTAAAGACGATTTTGAGGTTTTTCGCCTTCTCGCCTTTGAGTAATTCAGGCTGGAGCATCATGGTCTCGACTCGTGCGAGGTAAGGCTCGTCCATGTCTGCGCCGAGCGTGGTGAGCTTGCCCTGTTGATCGGCTGGCAGCGGTGTGTAGGACTCGTCCTTGATCGCATTGACCTCTTTGATGATACCCGTCGCATGGGGTTCGACGATGCCTGCGCCGTCGCTGAAGTTGACTTTGAATCCGTTGTCGTGAGCTGGATTGTGACTGGCCGTGAGCATCACGCCGGCATCCGCACGAAGCTGACGGATAGCAAAAGACATCTCAGGCGTGGCGCGGCAGCCATCGAAGAGATAAACGTCAGCCCCATTCTCCATAGCGATCTGCGCGCACTTCTGTGCGAACTCAGAGGAGAAATGCCGAGTGTCATGAGCGAAGACGATGCTCGGCCTGCCGCTCAGCCCCGCATTGGCACGGTAGGTCTTGGCATAAGCGACGAGGCCACGCGTGGCCCGGCCTACATTATAATAGTTCATCGAGTTTGTGCCGACGCAGGGATGGTCAGGGCGCTGATCAACCGGGGCAGCTCCACGTTCAGCGGCCGTCACGACTTTACCCACCGTGCGCCCACGCAGACCGCCCGTGCCAAATTTCAGCGCCTGGAAAAAGCGATCATTCAGCTCAGCCCACTGGCCGCTGGTGGCGAGTTCGTCGATGCTGGCGCGATAGACCGGGTTCGGGCTGGCGGCGAGCAGGGCCAGGATATTTTCGTGGCTGGATTTGAGGAGCTGACCGGCGTCAGTGGCGGCTTGGAGTGTGGCTTCGAGAGACATAGGCGGGCGCGAGAATAGCGGGAAGCTCTCGCTTGGCAATCCCCGCAACAGGGGGATTTTAGATGACTCAAGTCGAGCCACATCCACGGGGGACAATCTCCTGCCGATAGGAGCTGCCCCCAAACTCGGCCTAGAAGGCCGCCTCAATTTGGGCTTGCCGAATGAACTGTGTGTACTAACATCGCGCCTTCCTTTCCCGGACGAACTTCAGTTTTTTGGCGAGAGTGGGGCCTGCCCCGCTCTCTTTTCGTCTAAAGAGGGACCTATTTTATGATCAGCGAACTCAAAGCACTATTCGACTACTACGAGAAAGAGAAGGGCATCGACCGTCAAAAGATGGTCGAGGCACTTTCCTTGGCACTTCTCGCCGCCTCGAAGAAGAGTATCGGCCCAGCCCGTGAGCTGCGGATGGAGATTGATCCCGAGAAGGGGACGATCAAAGCATGGGCCAAATTGCTCGTCGTCGAGACGGTCAGCAATCCATGGGAAGAACTGCCGCTCGCCAAAGCTAAGCTGATCAAAAAGACCGCGCAGATCGGTGATGAGATCGACCTCGAAGTCACACCGAAGAACATGGGCCGCATCGCCGCCCAGACTGCGAAGCAGACCATGCTCCAGCGTCTGCGCATGGCCGAGAAAGAGAATTTGTACGAAGAATTCAAGGACCGCACGGGTGACGTAGTCAGCGGCGTCGTTCGCCGCTTTGACAAGTCCGACGTGGTCGTGGACCTCGGTAAATTTGAAGGCACGATGCCCTCAAAAGAACGCGTCTCGACTGAGGACTACACCGTTGGTGATCGCATGCGTTTCTATGTGAAAGCGGTGGAGCATGAAGGTGCCCGTGGCCCTGAAATCGTGCTGAGCCGTGCGCATGTGAATTTCGTGCGCCGCCTATTTGAATTTGAAGTCAGTGAGATCGGCGACCACACCGTGGAGATCGCCAGTATTTCGCGTGAAGCGGGCTACCGCACCAAAGTAGCCGTACACAGCGCTGATGAAAAAGTAGATCCAGTCGGTGCCTGCGTCGGCCTGCGTGGTGCCCGCGTAAAGAACATTGTTCGCGAACTGAACAACGAGAAGGTGGACATCATCCGCTGGAAAGCTGACCCAGCCGAGTTTGTGCGTGAGGCCCTGAAGCCTATCAAAGTGCTCACCATCCAGGTCACCCCTGACAAGAAAACCGCACGCCTAACCGTCACCGAGGAAGATCTCTCTAAAGCGATCGGTCGCCGTGGTCAGAACGCCCGCCTCACCTCCCGCCTCGTCGGCATGGAGTTGCAGATCGAACGTGACGAGCATGCGGCTGAAGTTTTTGAAGGCCAGATGGACCACGCTGCTCAGGATTTGGAAAAAGCCCTTGGCATCAATTTGGACACCGCACGCAAGCTCATCAATGGTGGCTTGGGGGATCTCCAGATGCTCCTTCAATCGGGACTCGAAGACGTCACCGACGCACTCGACGGCGACGAGATTCTCGCC
>JBEBGU010000795.1:0-2600 GCA_040081325.1 Prosthecobacter sp. | reverse complement strand
GCTGAAGGGACAGCCCTTCGTCATTCACCACGACGTCATTGTCCTCTCCACGACCAATCGAGAGGAGGTCCGCGAGGGGAACCTCCACGACTTGTCCGTCTTCGAGAGCAAAAGTGAGCTTGGCCATGTGAAATTTATACGCTTGAGTCGTGCCAGCAATGTCGCTGACATGAATGGAATCAAACATGTATTTGATGGCGAGCGTGGTTGTTGAGACTCGCATTGCGGCGAATACGCTTAAAGTGCCGTCATGCACTCCCAAGCTGAAGCCCATTTATCCAAAAGATGTCCGGTGATGCGCCGCCTGATCAAGCTGCATGGACCGTGTGAACTGCTGGCCCAGAAGCGGTCGCCGTATGAGGCGCTGGTGAGTGCGGTGGCACATCAGCAACTGCACGCGAATGCGGCAGAGGCGATCCTACGGCGCTTCAAGGCGCTGTTCCCCGGCGTGCGCTTCCCCAAGCCTGCGCAGGTGCTGGCGGCGGATGAGGCGGCGCTGCGTGGCTGTGGTTTTTCCATGAGCAAGCTGCTGGCGGTGAGTGACATCGCGGCGAAGACGCTGAGCGGCCAGATCCCGACGCGGGCTGCAGCGCTGAAGCTCGATGATGCTGAGCTGATCGAGCGACTGGTGGAGGTGCGTGGTGTGGGCCGCTGGACGGTGGAGATGCTGCTCATTTTCACGCTCGGCAGGCCAGATGTTTTCCCCAGTGATGACTACGGTGTGCGCAATGGCTGGCGCGTGGTGATGAAGCTGGAGGAGATGCCGAAGCCGAAAGATTTTCGTTTGCTAGCAGAGCGCTGGCAGCCGCACCGCACCCTGGCGGCATGGTATCTGTGGCGTGCAGCGGATGCGGCGAAAGGGTGAAGGATGAAGTTCGTACCGGAGTCTGCCGATGAGGCGCGAGCGTAATGAAATGCACTCCATGATGCGAGCCCATTTTCTCCGACTTATCGCGGTTCTGACGACTTTGCCATTGGCTGCTTGTCGGTTGCTTTTGCCCAAACCGACACGCCCGCTGCGGAGGCTAATTTTTGAGCCTGATCAAGGCAGGGCAGGGGAGCTGGTGGTGCTGCTGCCGGGTCGGCTAAGCCCGCCTGAAGAATTTGTGCAGCATGGCATCGTGAAGCTGGTGCAGGCACGGCGACCGCACGCGCGCATTGTGGTTCCTGACCTGCATCTAGGCTACTACATGGCGGGACTGGCGGAGGTCTGTCTGCATGAGGAGATCATCGGCGCTGCGAAAAAGCGCGGTGAGCGCGTGACGCTGATCGGTGTGTCGATGGGAGGACTCGGTGCCTTGATCTACAGCCTTCGCTACCCTCATGAAGTGGATGAGGTGCTGCTGCTGTCTCCCTTTGTCGGAGAGGCAGCGCTACTGGCGGAGATCGAGAAGACGGGCGGACTGGAGCAGTGGCAATCAGGCGTCACCGCTGAGCCACGCAATAAGACTGAGGCTCTGCGCAAAACCTGGGGCGAGATGAAACGCCAGTGGTTGCCTCAGGGTGGGCCGTCAATGGTGATGAAGATCGCCGTGGGGCGGCAGGATCGCCTTTACGCGAGTAACCAATTCTTTGCCCGCACGGTGTTGAAGCCCGATCAATTCATCGAGATCGAAGGCGGTCACGAGTGGGACTGCTGGCGGCGCGCGACCGAAGCGCTGCTGTAGCTGCCATCTGCAAAGACCGTCGGAAGAACAAGCCCGTACACGGGCTTGCTTTGGGCATCATTCTTGCTCCCCTCAGGAGTCTAAACCCCCAAACACACACCTAGAAATGCCCGTCGCTACTCCTGCCCAATACGCTGCCATGCTCGATGCTGCCCAGAAAGGCGGCTACGCCTATCCTGCCATCAATGTCACCTCCCTGCCCACGATCAACGGCGCGCTGAAGGCCTTTGCAGAGTCGAAGTCGGACGGCATCATCCAGGTGTCCACAGGCGGTGGCGAGTTTGCCTCAGGCACTTCGGTCAAAGACATGGCGCTGGGCGCGATCGTGCTGGCAGAAGCAGTCCACACACTGGCGGCGAAGTATGATGTGCTCGTGGCTTTGCACACCGATCATTGCCACCCGAAGAACGTCGAGAAGTTCCTCAAGCCACTCATCGCCGCCACCAAGGCGCGTCGTGCCGCTGGCAAAGGCAATCTCTTCAACAGCCACATGTTCGACGGCTCCGAGCTGCCGCTGGCGGAGAACATGCGCATCTCCAAAGAACTGCTCATCGAGTGCGCCGCACTGGAGATCATCCTTGAGATCGAAGCTGGCGTCGTCGGTGGTGAAGAAGACGGGCACGACACCTCCGGTGTCGCCAATGACAAGCTCTACACGACCCCTGAGGACATGCTCACGGTCTATGAAACGCTCAACGGCATTGGCCGCTTCATGTTCGCCGCCACCTTTGGCAACGTCCACGGTGCCTACAAGCCCGGCGCGGTGAAGCTGAAGCCAACGATCCTCAAAGACGGTCAGGCTGCCGTTACCGCTAAATACGGTGCCAAGGCTGAGATGGACCTCGTCTTCCACGGCGGCTCCGGCACCCCTCTCGAAGAGATCCGCGAAACGCTCGACTACGGCGTCGTGAAGATGAACATCGACACCGACAC
>JBEBGU010000087.1:0-9858 GCA_040081325.1 Prosthecobacter sp. | reverse complement strand
CATTCCAACTGGTGCCTTGCACTTCCGTGCCATTTCATCCGCGCCTGGATGGGTGGATAGTATCTCCGCTTCCAGCGGGCCTTGGAATGTGATTGCATCTCCCCTCAGTCTCTTGCCTTTCAGTTACTTCCACATTGATTTTGTGGACCCTGCCCGCAATGGCAACCCCGCAACTTTTTATGCCACAACCCCTTCTGTTACTGGCTTAAAGGTGCGCTTTCAGTCTAAGCTTTCCAGTGAAGACGACAGCGCTTGGACCGATCTAACAAACGGCACGCTGACGCAGTCTGGGACTAAGTGGACTTACAAAACAAATGCCATGCCGTCCGGCATTCGCGATTTCAGGGCTATATCTTCCGCTCTCGCTTACAACGACAACTTCAGCCAAGTTTATTCTTTTGAAGTGCTCCCACCACGACCTCCTCAGGTCGGCACTTACTTTGGTCCCTTCATCACGCCGCAAACGGGTGATTTTGTCAAAGCAGGCACCGTTCCAGTTGGTCTGACAGCGCTAGATGTGAACGGCATTCAGAAAGTTACCTTGGAATACGCGGCTGGAACTGCGGCATTTAAACCCGTGTTAGGCGTGACGTTGCAATTGGTGACTGGCACGATCACATACACAGGCAACGTTAATTTTACCGGGAGCGGCATTTTGCGTCTGCGCGCTGTGGTTGTTGACGGGCATGACATATCACAAACTACCTATTCACCTGAGTGCACCATCACTGTGGGCCAGGGGAACGGCAGCCTGCCGCCTTACTTCACTGCGGCTGCGCCTTTGTTAACTCCTTCCACAGCCAAGACACGCGGTTCAGTAAAGATGAAAATCAAGATCGGAGACGACAAAGAGGTTCGTGAGGCATTCCTTCACCGCACCGATGTCAATGGCAACTATCAAGACACCGTCGGTCAGATGATTCCCGCTGCAAAGACCAATCCAGCCGAGTACAGTTGCTCAGACCTCAATCTCGCGGACGGACTCTATTACTACCGTGTTGTAGCCCAAGATTTCGACGGACAAGAGGGCATATCCAGCACTTACGGACCTTATGTGCTTTCTACTCCGCAGCCGCCTCCACCCGAAGTGAACATTTACATGGACGTCTCGTCTCGATTCGTCGGCCCCACGGTCCCAAAAGAAACATACAATTATCCTTACCTGCCTTATCCGGCGGCAAGTTTGGTCACCTTTAACTACAGCTTTAACAGCCCCCCTGGCGGCACAGTCACTTTTCATGTCTATAAGATTCAGGAAGCTAATGGGTCCGGAACTCCGTACAACCGAAACCACTCGATTTGGACGGGCACTACTACCAAAGCCTCGGGTTCCCTGAATTTCCCCGCGCCTTTCTGGACGAAGGATACAAAGAATCCAAATGCTGGAGAGGGCACATATCGCATCGTCGCATCAGTTAATGGCACCCAGTTAGGACAGGGCAGCGGAATACGCGAATTCACCGTCGGCCATGCATGGAACCTGCCCAATACCTTCACTGAACTGGATTATGGTCTTTACTGGTTCAAAAACATCAACAATGGCCTGCGATGCCGCGACAACCAAGACGATGAGTACTTCGATCGCTCCAAGCCAACTGTGATTTACGTGCATGGCTGGCAGCCCCAGGAAGCGGGCAAGAGAAGGCGGGAAAGCTGGGCTCGCCAGGATGCCGTGACAGATTCAAAATTCTACGACTGCTGCACGATCTGGAAGAACAAAGGCTACAACGTAGGAGTATTTAACTGGAACCAGTTTAACGACTTTAAATGGGGGGGATTGCCAGATGACGGGCTGAAATTTTCCCAAGCTGCTATTTACAAGATATCCACCCAACCTGGACTGCCTGCTGGCCACTCGCTGCTTTACACGCTCAACAGATCTAAAGGCACCCTAGCGCCCAAATTTGAGGGGACGAGTCAGAACTTTTATCTGCCGCCTGGGCAGGGAGGTGCGATTGAGGGAAAAACGGTGGTAGATCTGTTCCTCGACGAACTGCGCCGATGCATGGCCGGCTACACGACCAATGGAGATGATAAGGAGTTCCGTCTCATCGGGCACTCGCTTGGTACCCAGGTCGTTGGGCGGACCGCCAAGCTGATCCTTGACTATCCACAGTGGCAGGTTCCTCGTCCGACACGCATCGCACTGCTGGAAATTGCCCAGATCGTGAGTGACCTCAATGTTCCAGCCTTACAAAAAGGCTGGCTCAGTGAACTTGTTGCGAATGGGGTTGCATTCGAGTGCTATCAATCCACGGATCTTCAGGGACTCAATGGCATTCTCAACGGCGTGGACGTCAGTGAGATTCATGATATGGCCGCATACGCCAAGATTGTCCCTGACCACGTTCCTTGGAATGCGGACCTTGAGAAGCGCAATTCCCAGACCCACGGGGATGTGGTCCGCTGGTACATGAGTTCCATGGGTGAGCCTGAACGGCCTGCCTACCTCTATTGGCTTTACTCTCTTGGTAACTTTCAGGGCAACCCTCGAGCAAATGCAGGCAATGCTCTATCTGCCCGTTCCCCTGCTTGGTGGGTTCGCGGTCTGATGGGTCAAGAGTGGTGGTTTGAGCAAAGTGGCGGACGAGGAACGCTGACAGTTTCTGACGACACCTTTGGCGTTTGGGATAATCGAAATTAGCCCCTTGCGTCTTTACCACACTTGCCACTTCACAAACACGGCCTAAAGGCAGGCCATGCCATCTCCACAGATCGACATTCACCATATCGCCAAGCTTTCACGTCTCGCCCTCTCAGCGGAGGAGGCGGTGAAGTATCAGGATCAGCTCAACCGCATCCTGGGTCACATCGACCAGCTCAGCTCCCATACGCTGGATGCCGAGCCGAGTGCTCACGCCATGCCGGTCTTTGATGTGATGCGCGCTGATGTGGCACGGCCTGGCTTCACTCAGGAACAGGCGCTCTCGAATGCTCCGCGCCGCGCGATGGACCAGTTCCAGATCCCCAAAGTCATCGAGTAATCTCTCTGGTTTCGACATTCGTCATTCTGATTTCGTCATTTCCCCTTCATGTCCCTCGCCACCTCCACCATCGCCGCGCTGCGTCAGCGGCTGCTTGCTAAAGAAATCACGCCGCGTGACATCGTGACCGATGTCGCCAAGGCCATCGACGCCCAGAATGCCAGCATCGGGGCTTATCTTTCCTGGGATATGGAGAAGGCGCTGAAGGAAGCGGATGCGGCAGATCTTTCCCAGCCGCTGGGCGGCATCCCGATTGGGATCAAAGACAACATGAATGTGCTGGGCGAGCCCTGCACCTGCGGCTCGCGGATGCTGGCGGAAAATTACACCGCGCCGTATGACGCAGGTGCGATCATCAAACTTCGCGCCGGTGGTGCAGTGCCCTTTGGGCGCATGAACATGGATGAATTCGCGATGGGCTCCTCCACCGAAAACTCGGCGCTCGGGGTGACGCGGAATCCGCGTGATCTGGAGCGCATCCCTGGCGGCAGCAGCGGTGGCAGCGCGGCGGCGGTGGCGGGGAATTTGGCCATCGCGACACTGGGCTCCGACACGGGTGGGTCGATCCGCCAGCCAGCGGCTCTTTGCGGCTGTGTGGGGATCAAACCGACGTATGGACGCATCTCGCGCTATGGCCTTGTGGCCTTCGCTTCGTCGCTGGATCAGATCGGACCGATCACGAAGACGGTCGAAGACGCGGCCCTTTTGTTGAACCATCTTTGCGGCAAGGACGCGCGCGACTCGACCTCGCTTGATGTGGACGTGCCGGACTTCACGGCGGCCATCGGGAAGGACATCAAGGGCCTGCGTATCGGCCTGCCGAAGGAGTATTTCATCAGCGGCATCCATGCGGGTGTCTCGGCGGCGGTGAATGCGGCGATCAAAAAGCTGGAAGCGCTGGGCGCGATCCCGGTGGAGATCAGTCTGCCGCACACGGACGTGGGCGTGAGTACGTATTACATCATCGCCCCGGCGGAGGCTTCGGCCAACTTGGCGCGCTTTGATGGTGTGCGTTACGGCCACCGCAGTGCGGCGGCGAATGATCTCATGGAGCACTACATGATGACTCGTGAAGAAGGCTTCGGCCCTGAAGTGAAGCGGCGCATTCTGCTCGGGACTTATGTGCTCAGCAGCGGCTATTACGATGCCTATTACCTGAAGGCGCAGCGGGCGCGCACGCTGATCCGGCAGGACTTTGAGCAGGCTTTTGAAAAAGTGGACGTGATCGTGAGTCCGACGAGCCCGACGCCGGCGCACAAGCTGGGTGCGCTGAAGGACAATCCTTTGGCCGCCTATCTGGAGGACATCTTCACCATCCCGGTGAATCTCGCGGGTTTGCCTGCGATCAGTGTGCCCTGCGGAACCGCAGAAGAAGGCGGCAAGCACTTGCCCGTGGGCCTCCAGATCATCGGCAAGCCGCTGGATGAACTGACACTCCTGCGTGTGGCAGATGCGTTTGAGAAGGCCTGATGTTGAGCAGACGTAGCGTGGGTGTGGCGCAGCCCGCCCGCGTGGTTTGCGGAAACTCGGGCGATATCGGCGATACGACGTTGAGTGTTAGCGATCTTCTTCGACGCCGAACACACCCAAGCTACGCGGGGATCGCCGCTGCTTGAATCTGACGGCCTAGATCGGGATATTCTTTGAGCGCTGCGGCTGGTGATGGGCGCATCTGCGGAGCGTGGAGTCCTTCTGCGGCGACGCTTTTTGTGAGCACCAGCAAGGCCTCGCTAAACGCGGCGACGGCGAGTGCCTCCTCCGCGCGGTCGTAATGCAGGCCATTCAAAAGAGCGACGTGCTCGTAGCGATCCATCCACTCCAGCGAGCGGCTGCGGTAGCGCTCCAGGACGAGCTTGAGCAGGGACTCCGCTGCACGCTCTTGAGACTCACGCAGAACTTGATAGGACAGGCAGCGCGCGACATCGGCTGCGGCGGCGACGAGACCGTGCTCCAGCGTGCCGGCTTCGAGCTGGCGATGCCGGTGCTCGTAGTGAAAGCCGAGATCGACCTGACACATTTCATTTACAGCTAGCTGACGATGCACCTCACAAAGCATGGCGATCTCTAAACCCCAGGCTGAGGGGATGCAGAAGTTGGCGAGCGTGTCGCAGTCACCAGCGAACTCACCCGAAAGTGGGTAGCGAAAACTCTCCAGATGCTCAAGCAACGGTGTGGCACCGAGCACTTCCTGAAAGGCCTGGATCAGCGGAAAAATTAGCAGGCGAGTGACTCGACCATAGAGTCGGTCGGCGACACGGCTGTAGTAACCTTTGGCAAAGCGGTAGCCGAGCCGTGGATGCGCGATTGGGTAGCCGAGTTTCGCCAACAGGCTGGGGCTGTAATTGAGGATGTCAGTGTCGTGGCTGATGACGATGCCATCGTGCCCCGCAGCTTTCAGATAGGCGAGCCCCATCCAGATGTTGGCTCCTTTTCCACCTTGGGCACCGGCTTCACTGAGTTGGTGATTCACGGCCTGCAAAGCGGGGCCATCATTCCAGAGCAGCGTCATTTTTTTGCTGCCCAACCACTTCCGGCAAGTGGCGTTGGCCGACTGCATCTGGGCGGCGTTCATGCCGTTCATGCTGAGCACGACTTCGGAGATGTAGGGCACCGCTCCCACTTGGCTGAGGATGGCGGGCAGCGCTGGACGCTCCATTTCTAAATGCAGCGCGGGCAGCAATAGTGCGATGGGGCGCTTGATAGCCAACTCGACGAGTTCTGCCTCGCGAGCGGTGCTATCCGGCGTGGATAGGTGATGCAGCGTGGGCAGTCTCGCGTGCTGATAAAAATCGGCCATTCAGTTGGGGGGAAAGGGAGCGCTAGATTTGCGAAGGCGCATCCTTTGGCAACACGGCATCTTTGTTTTCTGAAGTTTCCGACAAGTCGCTGGTGATGGGATCTTCGGGTGTGCCTGCCGCTTCGTATTCGATCTCGATCTGCTGCCGCACACGGCGGGAAACCCAGGGGCGAACAAGACCGTAGATCAGATAGCTAACAAAAAGCACGGATGGCATCCACTGCCAGTTTTGAACCGAGAAGGCGACGACGATGATGGAGATGAGCACCCAGGCCGGGGAGCGGCGGGTGCGCCAGTTGATGGACTTGAAGCTCGGGTATTCAAGATTGCTCATCATGAGAAAGGATAGCATCACCATGAGGGCGGCGAGTCCATACTTCCAGGGGCCGATCTCCTTGTTGCCTTCATCAAGCCAGAGCATGAGTAAAGTGAGTGAGGCGGTGATGCCAGCGGCGGCTGGAATGGGACAGCCACGGAAGTGCTTGCCACTGGTCTTGTCATCAGTGGCGGAAAGGCAATTAAAGCGCGCTAGCCGCATGGCTCCGCACACGAGATAACCTGAGGCGATGAGCCAGCCGAGGCCCGCTGGTTTTTCGATGTCCTTTAACACGATGTCATGCACCAGCAGCGCTGGCGCTACGCCGAAACTCACGATGTCGGCGATGCTGTCGAGCTGCATACCAAACGGCGACTCCTGACCGCCGATGCGGGCGACGAAACCGTCGAGCACATCAAAAAGGCAGGCGGCAAGGATGGCGATGATGGCCCAGTAGTAATGCCCGGTGATTTCACCTTCACGACCTTTGAAGATCTGAAGGATGGCGATGAAGCCGGACAGGATATTTCCTGCCGTCATCATCGTGGGGAGCACATAGATGCGAGGTTCGCGTTCGAGCATGAGAGCGGAATTCTAGCGTGTCCGCGCGTCTTGCCCACATGAACTTTGCAGTTTCGTCATTGAGCACATGCGTTATGCATCACGCCATGCCCGCCACCGA
Organism: Prosthecobacter sp.; assembly: GCA_040081325.1. GTDB lineage: Bacteria > Verrucomicrobiota > Verrucomicrobiia > Verrucomicrobiales > Verrucomicrobiaceae > Prosthecobacter. The sequence continues at coordinate 3,079 of JBEBGU010000087.1, read as the reverse complement.
TCTCCCCCCTCTGATGCCTGAGACCACACTCGGCCAAGTGCTGCAAAGCTACCCCAGTGCTCAGCGCGCGTTGTTTGCCCGCTATCACATCGGCGGATGCAGCAGTTGCGCCTTCAGTCCCACGGAGACGCTGGCAGAAGTCTGTGCGCGCAATGATAACATCCCTGTCGCAGAGGTCATTCAGCACATTCAGGACAGCCACACGCTGGATGTACAATTGCAGATCAGCCCGCGCGAGTTCGCCGATTTAGCACGCATTGAAACGAAGCTGCAAATCCTGGATGCGCGCACTCGTGAGGAGCATGACGCCGTAAAAATCCCTGGTGCCCAACTCATGACGCAGGAGCTGGTGCAGCATGTGTTTTCAAACTGGGACAAGACCACCCCCATCGTGCTCTACGATCACACCGGCAGCCGCGCGCTGGATGCCGTGGCCTACTTCATCGGTCACGGGTTCACTGACATCAAATGTCTCACCGGTGGCATTGATGCCTACAGTCAGGAAGTCGATCCGACTCTGCCAAGGTATCGGGTTGAAATAGAGGCTTAGAAAAAGCTGGCCGTTGTTTGCGATGGTTGGCAATGGTTTGCAGTTGTTTGGTCAAGCCATTGCAAACTACCGCCAACGACTGCAAACCATAGCCAACCATCCCCTTCCCCACTGCCATGTCCCGCATCCACGACATTCCTGAAGAAGATCGGCCGCGCGAACGCTTACTGCGGCTCGGTGCTGGAGCTTTGTCGGATGCGGAGTTGCTGGCCATCTTCATCAACACTGGCGTCAAAGGGGAGAATGCGCTGCAAGTCGGGCAGCGTCTTTTGAGAGAGCAAGGCTCGCTGAGAAATCTGTCACGGATCGAGGCCGTCGAGCTGTCGGGGATGCGGGCGCTGGGGCCAGCAAAAGCGGCGCATCTTGCGGCAGCTTTTGAGCTGGGGCGGCGTGCCGAGCAGCAGGAGGCGCGGGAGGTGCCACTCAGCACGCCCGAGCAAGCCTACAAATACATCGGCACTGAGCTGCAAGCGGTCGGTCATGAGACCGTGCGCGTCCTGCTACTAAACACGCGGCTTTGCCTCATGCGCCATGTTGAGCTGTTTCGTGGCACGATCAATGAAACCACAGCAAGCCCGCGTGAGGTGATCAGCAAGGCCCTGTCGCACCAAGCCTATGCCTTCATCCTGGTGCATAATCATCCCAGCGGTGATCCCACACCCAGTGAGGCAGACCGCCGCCTGACTCGCCGGCTGAAAGATGCGGCTGCCCTCTTCAGCATTGTTTTCGCCGATCACCTCATCGTCGGCACGCCCGCCGAGGGCCGCTCGCAGCCCTATTTCAGCTTCAAGGAGTGCGGGCTGCTGTGAAAAGCTAGTCGCAAGCCGTTTACAGTGGTTTACGATGGTTGACTGTTGTTTACAGTGGTTTGCAGAAGCTATCGCCAACCATCGTCAACAACTGTAAACAACCGTCAACTTCTACCCCGAGGCCATGCTGCTGATCATCGACAACTACGACTCCTTCACCTACAACCTCGTCCAGTACTTTGGCGAGATGGGCGCGCAGATGCAGATCCATCGCAACGATCAGATCACTCTGGAGGAGATCGCGAAATTGAAGCCGGATCACATCTGCATTTCACCTGGTCCCTGCACGCCAAAGGAGGCGGGCATTAGCTGTGATGTGATCCGCAAATTTGGTCAGAGCATACCGACACTCGGCGTGTGTCTTGGACATCAAAGCATCGGCTACGTTTTCGGCGGTGAGGTCGTGCGCGCTGGGCGGCTCATGCATGGCAAAACCTCACTGATCCAGCATCATGGAACATCTGTGTTCAAAGGCATGCCCGAGCCATTCACCGCCACTCGCTATCATTCTCTTTTGGTGAAGCGTGACACACTCCCGGACTGCCTGGAGATCACCGCCGTGGCGAGTGATGACGAATCTGAAATCATGGGCCTGCGCCACAAGGAACTGCCCATCCACGGCGTCCAGTTTCATCCCGAAGCGATCCTGACGCAGGATGGCAAGAAGCTGCTGAAGAACTTCCTGGAAATGTGATGAAGAAGTTGGCAGTTGTTTGCATTGGTTGGCCATTGTTTGCGATGGTTTGAAAACAACCGCCAACCATTGCCAACCATGACAAACAACCGCAAACATTCCCCATGCTCTACTTCCTCACCTTCGTCGCCGGATTCGTGTGTGGGGTGGCGACTTGGCTGCTGTGGCTGGCCCTGCGGTTTGTGGCGGATTTAAAAGCCGCACGCGAGGCCGTGGCTGACTACACAGCGCTGGGGGACAACCCCAAAGACATCGCGGCCAAGAAGGCGGTGGAGGATTGCAAAAATCGGCTGCGCTGGCAGAAGCGCATCAATCCCGAATGGCTGCCACCTTTGGTCGAAGAGATTCCCAAACTCGTGCGTGAGATCGCAGCGATCTATCATCCCGCACACCCGGACCCACTGCTCGGGCCAGGCTTGGGGCAGTTCTCACGCGCCGTGCATTTGGCTGCACTTGATGTGGCGGATTTCCTCCAGACGCGATCCATCGGCAGGCTGGTGGATGTGAGCGCCAGCACAGCGCTGAAGACTTGGGAAATGACCCACAAGATCGCCACGCATGAGTCGATGCAGACGGTGAGTAAATGGTACAAGCGCCTGCTGCCCGTGTGGCAGGTGGTGAAGTATAAATCCCCGATGGTCTGGGCAGGCGTCGCTGTATCCAATGTCGCAGCGCGCACCTTGCAGCCTGCCGTGATCGACATCATCGCCAAACGCGCGATCGATCTCTATGGCGGTGATTTCCGCGGCAAGCCGACAGAGATGCCGCCTCCGCCGCAGATCGAAGGATAAGCGTGCATTTTCCTTGGCAAGTTCCAGCGCTTTGGCTAGGACTGGCGGCCCTCGATTTTTTTCAATCCAACCCCACCACGATCATGCCTCACGTCACTACCAACGGAATCCAGATGTTTTACGAAGAACGCGGCAGCGGTGATCCGCTGATCTGCATCATGGGTGTCACCGCTCCCGGCGGCGTCTGGGAGGCTCATGCCGCCGAGTGGTCGAAGCACTTCCGCTGCATCCTCGG
>JBEBGU010000794.1:0-2614 GCA_040081325.1 Prosthecobacter sp. | reverse complement strand
CGTCGTGCCAGAGCTGGCCGGATTGGTTGAGATGTTTGTTGATCTCGCGGGCCGTGAAGGTCTTCCAGGAATGAATGACCTTGCCGATGGGATGTCCGGCAAAGGTTTGGAATAGAACGTGGACATGATTCGGCATCACACACCATGCGATGAGGCGGTATCGTTGACCATCAAAGTGAAGCAGTGCGTTCTGCACAACCTCCGCGCATTCATGCTGGCGCAAGATGCAAGAGCCCGCGCCACGGTCGAGGTAATCCTCGATTTGGCGGATGCGTTCACCGTCATCTGTGATGTGGAGCAGATGCTCCCACTCCGAGCGCTTTTCCTTTGGCAACGAATCCGCAAGACGAAACGTGACTGCCTGGACGAGCCCCGGCTTGTCGTAATGCGGCAAGTAACCACGATTCGTCCAGCCCGAGTGCTCATTGGAAATCGCCATGGCACTCCGAATACCAAAAAGCTTACCCTCTGGTCAAGCGCATTGAACGCCCCTGATCGGAGCGCGAGTATGGCGCAGCCTACTCGCCAAACTTTCAAGGCGTGCCGGAGGCCATACAAAGACTGAGTGATGAGTGATGGCGAAGTGGCCTTGGCCTTCGGATGTCTATCGCGCGGACAAGTGGCGAGTAGTCTTCGACATACTCGCGCTCCGTCAGGCGATCAGCTTCCGCGCTTCGGCCAGCGCAGCATCGACCTTCGACACATCTTTGCCACCGCCGCGGGCGAAGTCGGGTTTGCCGCCGCCTTTGCCGCCGACGATGGGGGCGATGGTTTGGATGATTTTGCCGGCCTGGACCTTGGCTTGGTGGTCTTTGCCGACGTTGGCCATCAAGGTCACGTTGCCGCCGCCGGTGGCAGCGAGAACGATGATGCCGCTGAACTGGCCTTTGAGGGCATCGTTGAGCGCCATGGCGTAATCGGCATCGACGTCGCCGAGGTTGGCGATGATGAGGTTTCCTTCGGCGGTGGCGAGGAGGTCTTTGGCTTTGCCGCTGGCTTCGCGCTGCTGGGCGGACTTGAGGGCTTTTTCGAGCTCTTTTTGCTGCGTGAGCAGTTGGTCGAGTTTCTTCTCGAGGTCGGCGGCTCCTTGGGCGCTGACTTTGCCGGCGAGGAGCTTCAGGAGGTCGGCATCGGCTTTGGCGGCGTTGTAGGCTTCGAGTCCGGCGATGGCTTCGATGCGGCGCACGCCGGCGGCGACGGCTCCTTCAGCGACGAGGCGGAAGAGGCCGATTTCGCCGGTGTGGCGGGTGTGGGTGCCGCCGCAGAGTTCCATGCTCCAACCATCGAGTGCATGCGCTTTGCCGCCGATCTGCACGACGCGGACGTTCTCGGGGTATTTTTCGCCAAAGAGCTGCATGATGCCGCTGTTGGCCTTGGCGTCGGTGTAGGGCACTTCGGTCCAAGAAACGACATCGTTGGCCACGATGCGCTCGTTGACGAGTTTTTCGATGTCGGCGAGCTGCGCGGCGGTCAAAGCGGCGCTGTTAAAGTCAAAGGTGAGCTTGTCCGGCGTGACGTTGGAGCCTTTCTGCGTGGCGTCCTGGCTGACGACCTCGTGAAGTGCCCAATGCAGGATGTGCGTGACGGTGTGGTGTCGCTCGATGGCGTGACGACGCGTGGCATCGACGGCCACGCGGACCTGCGAGCCGACGGCGGGCGCTTCTTCACCTTCGATGAAGTGCAGCCAGGTGTTGCCGACCTTCGTCGTGCTGGCGATGGGGAAGGCGTTCGCGCCGAGGATGATCTGGCCGCTGTCGCCGATCTGGCCGCCCATCTCCGCGTAGCAAACGCTGGAGTCGAGCACCACCGCCGTCTTGTCCTTCATGGACACGACTTCGAGCACCTTGGCGTCGGTTTCGAGCGTGTCGTAACCGATGAACTTGGTGGCGTCCTTGGTTTCGAGTTCGGTCAAGGCGACGACCTGCTTGCGCTTCTGGCTGTCAGCAGTGCTTCGTGCCTTTTGAGCGGCCATGAGCCTGTCAAAGCCTTCGGTATCAACAGTCAAACCACGCTCGCGTGCGAGCAGCTCCGTAAGATCGATTGGGAAACCATAGGTGTCGTAGAGTTGAAATGCACATTCGCCGCTCAAGCACCGAGCATAGCTGTCAGCATTACTCGTCACTGAAAGCAACACATTCACACCATCAACCCACATGTCTTTTGTGGATGAATCTTCAACGTTTCCTACGGCGCTCTTAAAGGCTGAAAAATCATAAGGCAGCCCTTCGCCACTTCGCCAGCTCACAGAATTTCCGATGTCGCCGACTGCGGAATTGGCGTCTGCGCAGGATGCTAGAACTTCCTTGAATGACTCCCCTTCTTCAAGACTGCTCAAACCAGCGTTCAGAATAGCTAAGTGCTCAGCCATCTCATCAGAAGCTCGTTTGATGTCGAGATGAGCTTCGATCATTTCATCAGAGCGAACTAGACCACGATCCAGCGTCCGGTTAAACGCTTCCTCCTCCAGTTTCAGCACGGATTTGACCTGCTCTTTCTTCACACGCAGCTCAGGGAACACGTCACCCATGTGCGCGGCGAGGACATCGACGAGCTTGTAGAAGAAGGGCTCTTTGAACTCCAGCGTGCGGCCATACTTCACGGCGCGGCGGAGGAT
>JBEBGU010000793.1:0-2615 GCA_040081325.1 Prosthecobacter sp. | reverse complement strand
CGCTGCCTTGCGAACCTGGGGTGCGACCAAACTCGGTGGCGAAGACGACGAGCGTGTCATCAAGCAGGCCGCGTTGCTTGAGGTCTTTGAGAAGGCCAGCAATCGGCTTGTCTACCTGCTGCGCGAGCATGGAGTGATTCTTCTTCAAACCAGAATGCGAATCCCATGCACCCGCAGCACCATCACCATGCTGGAGCTGGATGAAACGCACGCCACGCTCTGCGAGACGGCGAGCCACGATGAGCTGCCGCGCAAACGGCTCAGTTACTTTGTCGTCGAGGCCGTAGAGCGCTTTCGTCTCGGCGCTCTCCGCATCGAGATTCATGGTCTCAGGCACGGCGGTCTGCATATTGTAGGCGAGCTGGTAGCTCTTCATGCGGGCGGCGAGTGTTTTGTCACCGGGATACTGCTCGGCATTGAGTGCGTTGAGTTTGTGAATGAAATCAAACTGCGCTGCCTGCTCTGTTTTGCCGATGGCGATCTCGGGTGAAGCAAAGGTGAGTGGGTTCTTCGGATCGACCTTCAAATTGATCGCGTCGAAAGCTGGGCCGAGGTAATGGCCATCACGCACATCGAAGTAACGCGGCCCCATATTGACGAAGGACGGCAGGTTGTCCGACATTGAACCCAGGCCATAAGTGACCCACGCGCCGATGGTCGGCACACGCGGCTCCAGCATGTGGCGGCCACTGGCAAACTGGACCTGCGCACCGTGATTGTTATCTGTCGTCCACATGCTGCGGATGAAGGCGATCTGATCCGCGCATGACCCGATGTGCGGGAACCAGTCACTGATTTCGATGCCACATTGGCCGTAGCGTTTGTAGCCGACTTGCAGCGGGTAAATGACGTTGCGCTGCTTGCCGTTGGCATCGTTCACCACGACGACGCGGACATTCTTGAGCTTGTCAGGCGACAGCACGCTTTTGTAGGGCGTCTCTTCGATCGACTTGCCCACATACTTCGTCAGCATAGGCTTCGGATCAAAGCTCTCCATGTGACTGACTCCACCGCGCATGAACAGCCAGATCACGCGCTTCGCTTTCTGCGGCAGCACTGGAAGTCCGCTCGGCGGCTGCCAGGCTTCCTCAGCCTTTAGCATGGACGCGACCGCAATGCTGCCGAGTCCGCCGAGGATGTCACGACGGAGGAAGGGGGTCGGTTGATGCATGAAATTCATCGCAGGGTGACGAAGTCGTTATGATTGATGAGTGCCTGCAAGAAAAGGCTGCGGTTTTGCTTCAACGACTGAAAGCCTTCGAGGCTTGCGCGGCGCTCTGCTGCTGATGGAGGACGACCGAGCACGGTGATGAAGGACTGGGTCATGAAGGTTTCTGTTTCGAGCTTCCCAAGCTTCGCAGCTAAGGCATCGGCGCATTCACGGCTGAGCCGGCTGTTGGTCAAAGCCAGAGCTTGCTGCGGCACGATGCTTTCATTGCGGCGATAGCACTCGAGGACATTGGCATTGTCAAAAGTGGCGAGGAAGCGGTGCTCGACGTCAGCATTCTGAGTGAAGTAAAGCGAGCGACGCGGACTCGTCTCCAATGACGCTGGATCGAGACTCGGGCCACCGAGCGTGAGATCGAGTTTACCGGCAATCTGCAGCAGACTGTCGCGCACCACCTGGGCTTCCATGCGTCGTGGATTCATGCGCCAGTAGCAGGCGTTGTCGGGATCGGCGGCGATCGTCTGCGGATCGGCATCGGCATTCGATGAGCTGCGGCGATACAAATCCGAAAGCACCATCGCGCGATGCAGGCGTTTGATGCTCCAGCCGCTGTTCATGAAATCCACCGTCAATGTGTCGAGGATGACCTGATGCAGCGGTGGCAGGCAACGACGGCCGAAGTCGCCGACATCCGGCACCAGCGATGCACCGAAGTGCCGCGTCCACACATGATTCACCAGCACGCGCGCGGTGAGCGGATTGCGCTTGTCCGCGACCCACTTCGCAAATGCCAGCCTGCGCCCGGTGCTGCTGTCGGGGTAGTTCTGCACCGTCGCGTTGTTGTTCTCCTCCGGGCCTTCCTGCGCTTTCAGGCTCGCAGGCAGTGACGTGTAGCTCTCGCCCGGTGCTGCGGCTTTCTTCTTTGCTTTCTCAAGCACGTCGCCCGCAGCTTTGATTTTCTTGTCGGCGTCCTTGGCCTTGGCGTCCTGCAGCGCTTTGACGAGATCCAGTTCCGCCGTTGCGAGTTTGTGGTTCGCTTCCGCAGCAGCGGCGGCTTGTGCGAGCGGCTTGTCACCGCGCTTCTGATCGGCGGCGAAGACGGCGCGGATCATCGCTGGACTGGTCTGGGCGGCGGCGAGTTGTTTCTCCGCGAGTTGCAGCGTTGTCCTGGCATCGGTGCTGGAAGCCATCGCTCCTGCCTTCGGTTCACGCATCGCGACATCGGCGGACAGGGCGGCGAGCTTGAACTGGTGGAATTCCACATCGGCATCGAACGCCGTGATGCCCAGCGTTCCTTGGCGGCGGCCCAGTGGGAGGCGATAGGCCAGCACGGGTTCGCCGTTGATGCTGGTATTCACCAACTGCCCACGCACCTGCAGGTCCAGTGTGTAGCGCATGTCCTGCGAGATGGCACGCAACGCAGCTCCCTCCGGTGGATAGCTGGCCT
>JBEBGU010000792.1:0-2615 GCA_040081325.1 Prosthecobacter sp. | reverse complement strand
GGCTTCATAGCGGTCCCGTGCCAGCGGTGCCTGGCGGATCTGGAATCCAGTGATGCCCACATTCAGCGGGCTGGCCAAAGCCACGTCGGTGAACGCATACGCCAGCCCATCGGTGTCTTGAAAAGCCGCATCCCCGACATGCCAAATTTGTGAACGCGCTTCCAGTTCGGCCATTCGGCGTGTCACCGTCAGTGCGGCGTCGGAACGTGCTTCGATAGGCACAGGCTGGATCTCCGCCAGCAGGCGCAGGCATTCGCGCCGGTTCCGACTGCGGGAAAGCAGCACGCGTGGTTTCGCATCAAAGGCGATCAATGAAAGCACTACCTGATCTGGCAGTGATCTCACCCGCTGCTGCAGCAGTTTCTTCGCCGCATCTAACCGCGTTTGCCCCAGTGCATCATGGGCTGACATGGCTGCCGAGCGATCCACGACGATCACCACTGCGCCTGGCGCATCGGCTCCCACTTCACTCGCCGGGCGAGCCAGCGCCAGCACTGCGGCGATGATCACCAGCAGTGTCAGTAGTAGCGAAAGCCACTTCTTGAGTTTCCGTAGCCACGCCGACTCCTGATGCTCACGCGACAATGAGCGGAAGAACAGCAGCGTCGAAACAGGCACTCGCCGAGCCCGCTTCCTGAACAAGTACAGAGCTAGCGGTATCAGCGCCAGCCAAGCCAAATGCAGGAGATGTGGGGAGAGGAAATGCATGAACGACAGTGTGCTCAGGGAGGGCCATCATAGCAGCAGACTCAGGCATCAGTCATCTGGGAAGTGATCGTCGCAGCATCTCTTTCTTGCCTGTGACACAGTTAGAAGGCACAATCATTTATGAATGACGAACATCGATCAAGCTCCGACGAGGGAGCACCTGAAGTCGAGGTGGCACCCATTGCATCTGCTAGCCTGACGGCTGCTGATAAAGCGTGGGAGATCGGCTTTGCTAAGCTTGTGGCATTCAAGCAGGACCAGGGGCATACGAATGTTCCTTCTCATTGGCTCGCCGATCCGGCCCTGGTGCGCTGGATCAGGCAGCAGTGTCAGGCGCATGAGTATGGTCTTCTCTATACGCAGCAGTCTGTCCGACTTCGCGATCTAGGCTGGAAACCAGAGCCACCCAAGAGTCAATCGCCGCTGAGTGTTGGCAGTATTTGGGACGAGAGATTCACTGAGTTACTCGCCTTTCACGAGCAGAATGGACACACGCGCATTCCCAAGAACCGCCCAGAGTTTAAGCGCTTACACAATTGGGCGAAATCTCAGCGGTATTACCAGCGCAAAGGCTGCCTCATGGTCGCTCACCGCGTGCAGCTTGACTCCATCGGTTTCGTTTGGAATCCAACGTCGAAGGATTGACGCGCATCAATCTGTTGCGGCGCTCGTCGTGGCTTTGTTTGCGCATGGACTCGACCTCTTGGATAAATCGCTCCAGATCACCACCCTGCTGCTCGATCAGTGTCTCAAAGCCGGGCAGTAAATCATAGTATGTAGCGAGTGTGGCGAGGCGTGCATTGTTCACTGGCTTCTTAAACCAGCGCTCGATTTTTAAAGTGCCACCACTGCGTTGATCGAGGCTTTCTGCACGCTGACGGAGTCGGGTAAAGGCTGCCTGTTTCAGTCGGAGTTTGGCTTCCCGTGCCCCAAAAGTAGCTGCATAAATCTGCCCCAGTTCGTCGCGCGTTTTCAGCACGAGGGAGATAAATTCACGCTCCACCCGTAACTCGCGCTCATACTGCTCCAGCTCCTTCATCCGACCCTGAGCACGCAGCCAGCACCGAGCGCCCTCCTGACCGACGGATGTGGCAAAGGCTTCATTAAAATCAGTGTCGCCACTCAGATAGAGACGCTGATGAGTCAGCTCATGGAAGATAAGCTCAGCGAGAGCAGCATCATCCCGCCCGATGAATGTGCTGAGCAGCGGATCACGCAGAAAGCCAAGCGTGGAGTAAGCATCGACTCCGCCGACATAGACATCGTAACCTTCAGCCTTCAGTTGATCGGCCTCATGCAGTGCTGACGCCTCTTTGAAAAAGCCACGGTAGGCTAGCTTACCGACGAGTGGGTAGCTCCACTTCTTGGGCTCGACACTGAACTCTGGCGCGGCAAAGACGACCCACACGGCATGGCTCCGCCCGAGATCCGTGTAGCGTCTGTATTGCCCCTCAGCAGGCAGATGCAGCTCCTTTTCGGCAAAGGCCAGAATGTGGGCAACGGTGGTCAGCTTGTCTTTGAGCTTCGGCTTTGTCTTTGGATCAGCGAGCACTTGCATGACTGGCCGTGCTTTGCGCAACATCTCCACCTGACCGCTGAGGGCTTGGCTGTAGAAGCGCGCTGTCGAGCAGGAGCAGAGGCCTAAACAAAGGAATCCCCAATAGATGGTGTGGCGTAAATTCATGGTTTTTCCCTCACTCTGACAAGAAGGCTTGTCCATCCCAAGAATCCTGTCCATCCTGCTCAAATCCACCGCAAAATTCATGTCCTTCATTCACGACGATTTCCTCCTTTCCACGGCCTCTGCACGCCGCCTTTATCATACCTTTGCAAAGGATGAACCACTCCTCGATTACCATAATCACCTGCCGCCAAAGGACATCGCTGAGGATCGGCAATTCAAGAAT
>JBEBGU010000086.1:0-9887 GCA_040081325.1 Prosthecobacter sp. | reverse complement strand
GTGACGTCTGTGATCGTCAAAGAAACCTACCGAACGGAAGATTTGCTGCTCCGAGTGCCACCTCAAAGTGTGGTGGAAACCTTTGCCATGCAGCTCGGCACTGATCTCGATATTGAGGCCAGTTTGAATGGGGTCGCCGTCTCATCGGGTGAGCTTGATGCGGCGTGGCTGCCACATCTCGATAGCCAAGTTTCTCGTGAGCTTCTCGGTAATCACATGCCGCGTCTGCACGCAGGACATGAGACGACACTGAGCACTCGTCTTGATCTTTGGAGCTTGCTGCGTCCGGCCATCCAGCCTGGAGCAGCACTCGATTACGAACCCGAGCTGGAAGAAGTCACGGTCTGGATTTCAAACTCAACCACGCCTTTCACGGCACAGATCGACGGTGCTAAAAACGCATCGCAGCTCGGCCAGATCACGCATGACATCATGCACACCTTCACGCCGAAACTAAACTCGCCTCTCGACCTGAAAATCACTTTCAAGGCGAATGAAATGCCTGACTTCCGCATCAGCTACCGCACGAAACGTGACGCCACGCGAGATCGCGCTTTGCCGCTGCGGCGCTTCTTGCTGCCATGGGCCAGGCCGGAGGAGACGCTGGCCATTACCACATTGCCACGCCCTGAAATCCAAGGCGGTAACTGGCAGCATGGTCGCGAGCTTTTTTACAGTGACAAAGCGCTCTGCTCCAAGTGCCACGCGGTGCGCGGAAGTGGCGGCAAGATCGGGCCAGACCTGAGCAATCTCACCAGCCGCGACTACACCAGTGTGAAGCGCGACATTCATGATCCGAATGCCACGCTGAATCCCGAATACCTCACGCAGGAAGTCACGCTGAAGGATGGGCGGCAGTTCTCCGCTGTAATGCGCGACGATGCTGGCGAGGTCGTGCTCGGACTCGGTGCTGGCGTGGAGATGCGCGTGAAGCGTGATGAAATCTCCACGCAAAAAGCAATCAAGGCCTCGCTCATGATTCCGAAGCTCGATGAGGTGCTGGGCGAGTCCGACTTCCGTGATTTGATGGCTTACCTGCTCACGGAGCCGCCGCTGATGCAGGTTTACAATGAGCACGCAGCCCCAGTAAAACGTACACGCGCTGAAATCGATGCGGTCATGGCGAATGCCGCGCGTGTGGGCGAGGTGAAACCTTTGAAGCTCATTTTGGTAGGCGGAAAGAAGGATCATGGCACGGGTGAGCATGACTACCCACGCTGGCGTCAGACTTGGGCGCGGCTTTTCTCATTGGCTGAAAAAGTCAGCATAGAACTGGCGGATGATTGGCCGAGTGAGGCGCAGTGGCAGACGGCAGATGCGGTGGTCTTTAATCGGCGCGGTACTTGGGATGAAATGAAGGCGCGTGAGTTTGATGCTTTCCTCGAGCGCGGTGGTGGTGCCACGTTCATTCATTGGTCGCTGGCTGGCGGCGCGAAGGAACCGACGGAGAGCCTCGCCCAGCGTCTGGGGCTGGCTTCACAAAATGGACTGACCAAGTTCCGCCACGGCATGGTGGAGCTGACGCTGGAAGTCGCGCACCCCATCGCGCGCGGCTTCAATCAGGTGAGTTTCAATGATGAGATGTATTGGAATCTCGTCGGCACGGCACCCGCCTCGATCATAGCCACAGCGGCTGAGGCTGGAGTGCAGCAGCCTCATGCTTGGACGCAGGAGACGCCGCAGGGTGGCCGCATCTTTGTGACGCTGGGCGGGCACTACAGCAGCGTGTTTGATGACGCGCTGTTCCGCGTTCTGCTTCTACGCGGCATCGCATGGAGCACGAAGTCATCGGTCGATCGCTTCAACTCACTTGTGGAGGCTGGGCTGGAGTAGTTTGGCCTTGCGCGGCTGCGAGGATGCAGAGATACCTCAGGCCGAGTATGCCCATCTCACTTTCTGTCCTTTCCCCACTCCTCGCGGCTGCTGCGCCTGCTGCCACTGGCCTTGCACGGCTGTGGGAGTTCTTGGCTATCGGCGGCGGCGTGATGCTTTTCATCGTGCTGTGCTCCTTCCTCGCCGTCACGGTGATGATCTCAGCATGGATGCGGCTTCGCGAAAATTTGGTGCTGCCGGCCAGCGTCGCTAGTCAGTTGCGCTCTCTGCCAAACTACGCCGCAAAGGGTGACATCAAGCCGCTGCAGGAGTTCCTGGATCGTGATGGCTCCTTGTTATCAAAGCTCGGCGCGCTGGCGATCAGCGGCACCTTTTCCTCACGTCAGGAGTGTGTGGACACACTCACAGCGAGGGCCAAAGAAGAGCTGCATCACTTGGAGCGCGGCATCCCGCTGCTTGAGGTCATGGTGACGGTGGCGCCACTGCTCGGGCTGCTCGGCACGACGGTGGGGCTCGTGGGCATGTTCTCTGCTTTTGGCAGTGCCGAGGGACCCGACACCGCAGCCGTGGCGCATGAGATCGGCGTGGCACTTCGCTGCACCATTGCAGGTCTCTTTGTCGCAGTGCCATCCGTGCTGGCACACACCTATTTTGTTCGGCGTCTCGACAGTGTAGCCGTCCGTCTGGAGTCCATTTTGCATGAGACGATCCAGACATTCTTTGCCCACTTCGAGGTGCAGCGTCCCTCATCGCCTGATCGCGCCTGATGCATCTGAACCTTCGTCCTAAACGCCGCCCAGTGCCCGCGATCCCCATCGTGTCGCTGATCGACATCATGCTGATCCTGCTGATCTTCTTTGTGGCGACGACGACGTTTCGTGAAAAGAAAGTGCAGATGAAGATCAACCTGCCTGAGTCGAAAAGCATGGGCAGTGCGGAGTCGAGTCCCGAGGTGCGCAAGGCCATCACGCTGACCAAAACCAAGGAGCTTTTTCTGGATGGAAATCCGGTAGAGATCGAGAAGCTCGCCGAGTCACTCACTAAGATGAAGGCAGCCAATCCCAGCTTGAAACTCGAACTCGAAGCTGACACTGACACGGCACTCGGCGTGCTCATGAAAGTATGGGACGGCCTGCGCGCCGCCGGCTTCTCCATCAATGACGTTCCCGCGCGCATCCAACGCAGTGAAGGTAAATAAACAATTCATCCCATGGTCCTCAAAATCGTCCGTCATCCAGATCCCGTCCTACGCGCGAAATGCCGCGCTATCACTGAAGTCACTCCTGCAATCCGCCAGCTCGCCGCTGATATGATCAAGACCATGCGTTCCGCTAATGGCGTGGGGCTCGCGGCCCCTCAAGTAGCCGTCGATCAGCAGCTCGCGGTCATTGATGTGTCGCACAATCCGCAGTGCCTGACTTTCCTCCGCATCAATGGTCAGCGTGCGGACATGGTAGCCAACATGCCCGTCATATTTTTGAATCCGACGCTCGAACTGGGCAAAGATAAAGACGTGGATGAAGAAGGCTGTTTGAGCTTCCCCCGACTGCGCGGCGACATTCGCCGTAGCGAGCAGGTAAAGGTCACTTTCCAGACGCTCGAAGGCGAAACGCAGACCTGGGAAATGGACGGGCTACTGGCGCGTGCTTTTCAACATGAGATCGATCACCTCAACGGCATCCTTTTCATCGACCGCCTTTCCGCTGTCGCCAAAGTTGGCCTCAAGCGCAAGCTGGCGCGGCTCATGGAAGAGTGGGCAGAGGACGATTGAGCCGTGAACGCTGTAAACACACCGCATCCGCTGCTGCCCGAGATCGCTCGACACTATGAAGCGGCAGAACTTGGCGCGTTTGGTCAAGAGCGTGGTCCTGCGTTTTATGAGATGTGTCATTTGTATGCGCAGTCGCTGTGGTGCGCAGGCTACCCGGCCAAATGCATCTTGCTGCTGAATCGCGCGCTGTCCTGCACGCTGCCAGCCACGGAGCCCATCATGCGGCGCTGGCCCCTGCCCTATCAGGCATTGGCGTGGCTGATGATTCACCGACCTGCCGAGCAGTTTATCGGTAATCCGCGGCGCCACTGGCAGCACCTAGCGACTCGCATGGTCGAGCCGAACAAAGAGTTACGAACTTGGCGTGCTTGGGCCTGTTGGTATCTCGCCAAAGAGATGCTGCCAGAAGCTTCATTCCCTGCGGATCTGAAGCAGATTCGTGAAGAAGGCGTGTGCGAGCCAACTCATGCCGACATCCTTGAGCGTCTCGCCGCGCTTTCGCCGGCGGATGATGTGACGCGCTGGCAGGAGGCCTTGGATTGGAGCCGCCTACAACTCGGCAAATCGGTTCGTCAAAGCGTTATCGCGCGCGTCCGCCGCATCGCTGCTGACGAGTTGCCACTGGTGCAGAAGCTCGCCCATCGCATCTGGCCGCAGTGTTATCCCGGCATCATCACAGCCAAGCAGATCGACTACATGCTCTCGATTTGGTATCAGCCTGATGCCATGGCGCGTGAGATGGAGCAGCGCGGTGTGTGGTATGCGCTCATTGAAGCGGCGGCGTATGGGGCCGTCGGTTATGTATCCTTCGAGCGCTATCCGGGCACCGACATCTGCTTCATCAACAAGCTCTATTTGCTCACCGAAATGCATGGTCTCGGTCTAGGTGCTGCGGCCTTGCAGTGGACGGCTGCGCGAGCCAAAGAGATGAGTTGTCACCGCCTCCAACTGCGCGTGAACCGAGCCAACATCACCGCCATCCGTGCTTACCAGCGCGCCGGGTTTACTTTCGTCGAAGACATCTGCACGGACATCGGCAGTGGCTTCGTCATGGACGACTACCGGATGGAGAAAGTGCTGTGATCATGCAGCGTCACCCGAGGTCTTCCGTGTCCCGAGTCCAAGGAAGTAAACGATGCACGCAGCGATGCTCATGGAGGCAGCGAGGAAGTAGAAGCCATTGGCATAAGAGCCAGTGGTGTCCTTGATCCAGCCGATCATCCAGGGACCCGTGGCACCGCCGAGATTACCCACTGAGTTGATCAAGCCGATGCTGCCCGCTGCGGCTGCCTCTGCGAGGAACAGGCTCGGCAGTGACCAGAAAGCGGGCATGTAGGTTTTGAAGCCCGCGAAGGCGACCATGAGACAGACCATTGTTAGCACGAGATTCCCTTTCGTCAGTGGAGCACACAGCATGGCGATGGCTCCGATAGCGATGGGCACACAGGCATGGAGACGGCGCTCCTGAAAGCGATCCGAACTCCAGCCACCGAAGAGCTGACCGCAGAGCGCGAGAAGCGGTGGCAAAACGATGAGCCAGGTGAACTGATCACGACTGAGTGCATACCAGTCCTTGATCACACTCGGCATGAATAGCTCCATGCTGTGACTGCATGTAGTGATGAAAAAATAAGCCGCACAGAGTAGCAGCACCTTCGGATTCTTGAATGCCTCCAGAACGGTCATCCTTTTACCTCGCGTCTTGATTTGTCGCTCACGCTCCAGCTCGTTTTCCAGCGCCTCACTTTCCTCTTTCGTCAGCCATTTGGCCTGACTCGGCTTATCCGCAAGCAGCCAGAGAACACCCACACCGAGTACGACAGCGGGGATGGCCCAGAAGATGTACACCCACTGCCAGCCGACGAGTCCGAGCAGTGAAGGATGCACGACCGTCTCACCATTTTTCAGCAACTCGGTGGTGCCGATTTTCAGTAGCCAGTTTGAAATCGGACTCAGCATCTGGGCAAAGGGCGTGGCGATGAGAAAGTAGGACAGCGCCTTGGCACGATCACGCGCCGTGAACCAATGCGTGAGATAAACGATCACACCGGGGAAGAAGCCCGCCTCGGCCAGCCCGAGCAGGAAACGCACGGTGTAAAACTCCTTTGGCGTCGTCACAAAGGCCGTCAGCGCAGCCATGAGCCCCCAGCTCACCATGATGCGGCAGATCCATTTCCGCGCGCTCCAGCGCTCCACCATCAGCGTGCCTGGCACCTCCAAAAGAAAATAGCCGATAAAAAAAAGCGTGCTACCAAAGCCGATGACTGCATCGGTAAAAGCAGGCATGTCCTTTACCATCGTCAGCTTTGCCACGGCGACATTCACCCGGTCCACATAGGCGATCATGTAGCTGATGAAGAGCACGGGCAGCAAGCGGATGAAAGCTTTACGCCGGGCGCGGTCGAGTGGGGAGGGAGTGTCGGCAGCCATGGTCAGGAATGCGCGATGCTAGCGACCCGTTTAGCGAACACCAGATAAATACTTCAGACTTCACTTTGGCAGATGAAACCTCATGCAAAGCTTTCCGCATGAGGCATGATCGACGCACCAAGCACGCTTTATGTCCGCTCCCCCAGACTCACCGCTCTACACCGGCAGCCTGTTACTCGCTGCTCCATCCATGCGTGATCCAAATTTTTCGCGCACGGTCATTTTCATGGCAGCACACACGTTGCAGGAGGGTGCCTTTGGCTATGTGCTAAATCGCCCGCTAGAACAGCGCGTGGCGGATCTGCTGCCAGATCAGGATTTGGGTGGGCTGGGTGATGTGCCTGTTTTCATCGGCGGCCCGGTGGCTACGGACAAGCTGGCCTTTGCCTCCCTGCACTGGAACCGACAGAAGAGCACTCTTCGCTGTCAGACGCATCTCTCCGTATCGGATGCACTTCACGAGATCAGTCTCGGGCATGACGTGCGCGGTTTTGTCGGTTACACTGGCTGGTCAGAAGGGCAGCTTGAAAAAGAAGTACAGCATCGCTCATGGATCATCACCGCTGCTCGAAAAACCATTCTCACCACCGAACCACCAACTGCAATGTGGACAAGCGTCATGGAGGAGATGGGTCCGCTCTACCAACTCATGGCACACATCCCCGCTAACGTGCAGCTCAATTGAGGCGGCGCACGCTGCCTAACGTACAGCAGCCTCAATACCGACGCAGTGATGTGTCCGCAGGCTGACGCGTGCCGTCTTTCTCTGGGAAATCCATGGTGTAATGCAAGCCACGACTCTCATGACGGCGGATCGCGCATTCGACGATCAGAGAAGCGATCTCTACGAGATTGCGCAGCTCTAACAGTTCGCTGGTGATGCGGAAGTTCCAGTAAAACTCCTGCACCTCGCGCTTCAAATTCCTCAGACGTGCGGCGGCGCGTTGCAGACGCTTCGTGGTGCGGACGATGGAAACGTAATCCCACATCAGGCGGCGGATTTCATCCCAGTTATGGTAGATGACGACGAGTTCATCATTGTCCACAGCCACGCCACTCTGCCATGGCGGCACGATGTAAACTTGTTCAGATTCTTTGCCGATGGGCATCTTCCGCAGCATGTGCTCCACAGCGCGGTGAGAAACGACGAGACACTCGAGCAATGAATTGCTGGCGAGACGATTCGCGCCATGCAGCCCCGTGCAGCCGACCTCACCGACTGCGCAGAGACCACGGATTCGTGTGGCTCCATTCACGTCCGTGACGACTCCACCGCACTGATAATGCGCGGCGGGCACGACGGGGATGGGCTGCTTTGTGATGTCGATATCGACTTCCAAGCAAGCTTTGTGAATGTTCGGAAAGTGGCTGAGAATGAAGTCCGCAGGCCGGTGTGAGATGTCGAGATAGACACACGGACCGCCCGTGCGCTTAATCTCGTGATCGATGGCACGCGCCACGATGTCACGCGGCGCGAGCGAGCCGCGCTTGTCGTAGTTCTGCATGAACTCTTTTCCATCCGCGCCGATGAGACGCGCCCCTTCGCCACGCATCGCCTCGGTGATGAGGAAGGAGCGCTTTTCGGGATGATAGAGGCATGTCGGGTGAAATTGGATGAACTCCATGTTTGTCACGCTAGCTCCGGCACGCCATGCCAGCGCCACGCCGTCGCCAGTGGCTACTCGGGGATTCGTCGTGTAAAGATAGACACGCCCGCAGCCACCCGTGGCGAGCACGACGCGGTCTGAGCGGAAGGTCAGCACTTCCTGCGTATTTTCATTCAGCGCATAAAGGCCCAGCACGCGATCCTCAGAAACAAAGCCTAGCTTACCCGTCGTGATGAGATCGACGGCGAAGTGATTTTCATAAAGCGTGATGTTTGGCCGATCACGCACAGCAGCCAGTAACTTCTCCGTAAGCTCCCGGCCAGTGGCGTCGGCGGCATGAAGCACCCGCCGCTGCGAGTGACCGCCTTCCCTGGTCAAATCAAACTCCAGATGCCCATCCTCAGCCGCGCGCTGATCAAAATGAACGCCCCACTTTACCAGCTCGGCGATGCGGTCTGGCCCCTCGCTGACGATGGTACGCACGGACGCTTCATTGCACAAACCCGCCCCGGCGATGAGCGTGTCACTCACATGCTGCTCGATGCTGTCCTGCTCGCTAGTCACGCACGCAATTCCGCCCTGCGCCCAGTTTGAGTTGGAGTCCAGCGCTCCACGCTTCGTGATGATGGCCACGCGACCGTGTTCACTGGCATGGAGTGCGGCGCTGAGGCCAGCGGCACCGCTGCCGACGATGATGAAGTCGTAGTCAATCATGAGATAAGATGGCGAAATTAGAACAGAATGAGCCGGAGCATATCTAAAATGTGTGATCGCTCGTAGGCTCTTGACGTTAGGAGCCGTCGCGTGCGACATTCCAGCAACCCCCATGGCCCGTACATCCACCGTCACCCTCTGTTCATTCTGCGGCAAAAGCCATGCGGAGGTGCGGAAACTCATCGCCGGCCCTGGCGTGTATATTTGCGACAACTGCATCGGCGTCTGCAAAGGCATCCTCGATAAGGAGTCAGCTCTGGAGACCAACCAGACACAGGGCATGATTGTGCCGCGCCCAGCCGACATTGCGGCCATCCTCGATGAGCATGTCATCGGTCAGGCACAGGCAAAGAAGGTGCTCAGTGTCGCTGTCCACAATCACTACAAGCGCATCCTGCACAGTCAGCAGCAGGCTTTGAAAAAAGACAGCCCGCGCAAGATGAATGACCCGAATGATGTCGAGATCGAAAAGAGCAATGTGCTGCTTCTTGGGCCGACGGGTTGCGGAAAAACGCTACTCGCCCGCACGCTGGCCAAAATCATTAACGTTCCTTTCAGCATCGCTGATGCCACCACACTCACTGAGGCTGGCTATGTCGGGGAGGATGTCGAAAACATCATTCTACGACTGCTTCAAGCCGCTGACTTCGACGTCGCGAGAGCCGAGATCGGCATCATCTACATCGACGAGATCGATAAGATCGGCCGCACGACAGGGAATGTCAGCATCACCCGAGATGTCTCTGGTGAAGGCGTGCAGCAGGCGCTTCTAAAAATCATCGAAGGAACCGTGTGTAATGTGCCACCTCAGGGCGGGCGTAAGCATCCGCAGCAGGAGTACATCCAGGTCAACACCGAGAACATTCTCTTCATTTGTGGCGGCGCTTTTGTCGGGCTGGATCAGATCATCAAGCGCCGCAAAGGCGGACAGACACTTGGCTTTAATAATCCGGCCAGGGAGGCAGTCACGACCAAAGAGGATGTCGCACTGGATGTGGAGCCAAAGGATCTGCTCAGCTATGGATTGATCCCCGAATTCGTCGGACGTCTGCCCGTCATTTGTGCGCTCCGCGAACTCACCGAATTGGAGCTCGTGCGAATTCTCACCGAGCCGAAAAACGCCCTGCTCAAGCAATACGCCAAGCTGCTAGGCATGGAAGGTGTGGACCTCTCCGTAAACAAAGAAGGCCTGCTCGCCATGGCTCGCGAAGCTGCCCAGCGCGGCACTGGAGCACGCGGCCTGCGCAGCATCTTTGAGCGCATCATGCTCGACGTGATGTATGACGTGCCGAGTCGTATGGACGTGCGTTCGGTCTCCATCAACGAAGCCGTCGTCAAAGGTGAGCGCGCACCCATCCTCAAGAAACGGATCGAGCGAAATGCAGCTTAGAAAGACTTGGCGAAGTTTGCGGGTCTATGATCAGGCAAAGGTCACAGCTCGATGATCTCGATCTGCGGCTCGTAGCGTCGGAAGTCCGCCACGTTTTGCGTCAGCAGTCGGCGCACGCCAAAGGCCAGCATCGTGGCGGCGA
>JBEBGU010000791.1:0-2620 GCA_040081325.1 Prosthecobacter sp. | reverse complement strand
GTCCAGGCCATGCCAGCGAGCCATTTACCATCTGGGGACCATGCGAGCGTCTGGATAGGACTACTGATGGGCCATGTCTTGATCTTGATTCCAGTTTGGAAATCAATGAGATCGACAAGTCCCGATCTGGCCGTGGCCGTTTCACTCGTGCCTGGTCGAACCGCCAAGGCTCTGCGCCCCTGTTCAAGGTGATGTGGCACGGTTTGATAGTCTTCCAAATCAATGATCGTGAGTGGGCTACTCTCTCCTGGAAAGAAAGTCAGGTAGCGACCATCAGGCGAAAAAAGACCTGGTGCCGGGCCACCACCCAGCACGCTGGTGCCCTCTGGCGGGTGATACTCATAGCAAAGTTTTGCCTCAGGCATTTGCCACATCGCCACCTCACCATTTTGGAAGATGGCACAGAGCCATGTGTGATCTGCTGAATCCTTCACCGCCGGTCGCCAGGCTAGACTGGTGACTGCTTTTACGTTACTAAATGTCGGCCCTGGAAGCGGGCGCGCTATCACCACGCCATCACTCATCCGGCGAATGGTGATGCCCTGAACAGGCAGGAACGTGGCGAGCAATCCCTGAGTCCCATCGATGGCCAGCAGGGACTGCTTCTCAGGTAGCGCTACAGGCGGGCGGCTAACCACGATGTCTGGTAGCGCGAGCAGCGCTGCCGCTTCATTGCGCAAGCGTAAGCGGTTGGGTGAGTCATCCGCCTCAGCCTCATGCAGCGTGAGCCAACCAGCGGCGGCTTTTTGCAGGGCTGCTAGTCCTTCCATGCGTCGGCCTTGAAGTCCTTGCACGCGCACGGCGCTAGCCTGTTTGAGATAAGACTCCCATAACTGCTCCTGACTCAATCGCTCGGCAGACAGCGCGCGCATTTGCTGCTGCTGTGCATCCCAGCCTAGATACGCAGCGATCGCCGCCAGCCCGACGACACCTGTCAAAATGACCCCCACCATCATGCCGAGTCGCCACAGACGCTGGTGCAGTGTCTCTTGGGGAGACACCGCCGCCGCGCGGTTTGGGAGCAGAGAATCAGACTGTTTCATTTATTGTTTGAAGCCTGACAACTCCAGTCGGAAACGGCAAGCCCTGTGCGCGAAAAGCACACTCTTTAAAGTCACCCGTCTTCTCTGCGGGTTAAACAAAGCGCGAGGGCTAGTGCATGCGCTTACCAACCTCTTCACATAGGCCGATGAAGGTGCGCTCGGCGAGGTTGAGTGGGCGGCCTTTTAGATAGCTAGTGATCCAGCGGCGTTTGAGGCGCGCTTTAGGCAGTGGGATTGCGACGAGCTGGCCGGCCTCGATCTCGGCACGTGCGATCCAGCGAGCTGTGATGGCCACGCCGAGTCCGAGTTTGGCGAGTTCTTTGATAGCCTCGCTGCTGCCTAGTTCGATGAAGTGCTGGAGACGTACGCCCTGCTTCAAGAAGAACTCCTGAATCATGGTGAAGTTCTGACTGCTGCGACTGGAAACGATGAAGGTCTCTGCGCCTGCCTCGCGCGTTTTGGGCGGTGTCTTGACCCAGGGATGCAGCGGAGAGACGAGGAACTCCAACTCATCCTCAAAGATGGAGTGGCACTCCAAGCGAGTGACATCAGGTGGACGTAAAGTGACACCGAGATCGACTTCGTTATTGAGTACTCTTTCGATAATGTGCGGTGTCTCACCAGGCACGACGCGGATCTCATACTGAGGAAAGCTTTCTTTAAACTCGCGAAAAACGGTGGGCAGAATGAACTGTGAAGCGGCAGGTGTGCAGCCGATGGTGAGCTTGCCACGCGGAGTCCTATCTAAGGCACCTAGTGAGGCACGCGCTTGGCTCATTTCATTGAGAATCATCTCCGCATGAGGCAGCAATTCACGCCCGTGATGGGTGAGGTGGACGCTCTTACCCTGACGATGAAAAAGCTGGCAGGCGAGATCCGTCTCTAACGCCTTGATGCCATGACTGATGGCCGACTGCGTGAGATGCAACTCGCGACCAGCCTGCGTAAAACTGCCCGTGCGTGCCAAAGAGATGAAGGCGCGAAGCTGGCGAGTATCGAGGGGTTGATCCATAAGTGTAGAGGTTTGCAGTGGTTGGCGGTTGTTTGCAATGGTTTGCATTGTTTTGAAATGCCACTGCAAACCATAGCCAACTATTGCCAACCACCGCAAACTTCATCAAGGGCCAGCAGATTCAGCACGCACTTGGGCACGAAGCTTTCGGGTTCGACGTATTCGGGAAGCTTGCTGCCATCTGCGCTGCGCTCTGAGCAGTGAGCGTTGCCGCCGACTGGGCCGAGAGCATCGAGAGTGGGACCGAGGTGGCAGAGGTAATTCGCATCGCTCAGGCCACCGCGTTTCATGGAAAGGGTGCGGATGCCGAGCGCCTCGGCATGTCTGGCCCAGATTTCAAAGAGCGCCTGAGTGCCCGCGCCGCCAGGCCAGGCTTGGGTTTGGCCCACGCATTCAATGTGGAGAGTGGCTCCTGCTTCAGTGATGCCGCTGTGACTCTCAAGCGCTGTCCCTGCGTCGTTCAACGCAGCGGGATTAAAAGCGCGCATTTCGAGATCAGACACCGCTTCATGCGGCACACGATTGAGAACGGTGCCGCCGTGGATGCTGGCGACGTTCACGGTTA
>JBEBGU010000085.1:0-9899 GCA_040081325.1 Prosthecobacter sp. | reverse complement strand
CGAGGGTGAAGGCGGCAACAATCAAGGTGGTGATGTCTTCTCCACAGGCGACGGCTTTGACACCAGTCGTGACATCACTGCTTTCTATGCGCGTGACGGCGGCGCGGACGGGAAGTTTTACTTCCGTGTCGATTTTCAAGACCTGAAGGCCTATGCCGAAGAGCTGAATCTGGATCTCTATGTGTTGATCGATGTGGGCAATGCAAGCATCGGTGAGAAAGCTCTGCCGGACGAGGTGGACATCCTCACCGACATGGGCTGGGAAGTGGTGGTGGCTAGCTACAAGACTGGTCTGGGCCGCGTGCTGGTGGACACGAATCCGTCCGCTAACTCGATAAGCAAGAATGAGGTTCTCACTGGCGCGAATGGCGTGGTGTCGCGTGATCAAAACGTGGCGAATGGCTTCATCGCCAACTACTACAACAGCGCGCTGGATGTGATGGAGATGAGTATCAGCCGCCAAGCCTTGACTGATGCTGGATGGAATGGCAGCACGCCGCTGCGGTTTCAGGTTTTCACGACCAAAGACGGTACACAGAATGACCCGGTCGGACTCGGTGACATCGGCGGGCGTAATGACATTCGCGACAGCATTTATGATGACTTCAACGCCGAGGAATACTACGACCAGCAAAAGTTTGTGAAGGAAAACGAGAGGCTCAAAACTTGGATTCAAGTGGACCTCTCAGACCGCTACCCCGCTCAGAGTAAAACGGCCAAGTTTGCACTGCTTACGCACACGGCACAGCCTCTACTCAGTGGTGGTGAAGTGCAGCGGCTGATCAATAGCGGCTTCAGCACGGGCTTCCATCGCCTGCTAGATGCACACGAGGCGTTTGCTAAACCTGCCGCGCTGCATTTCACGCCGACTTTGGCCAGCGGCATCGAGTGGGCAAAGGTGGACCCGACTGCAAGCAAGCCTTGGCTTGATGGTCCAGCTTTCAATGACCGAATCGCATCGCTCGCTGTTAGTGGTGCGGTGCAGATGCTTGGCACGACGTTTAGTGATCACGTCCTAGCCTACTTTGATAATGCCTTTAACACCGACAACGTGAACTTGGCCGCGAGCACGATGCAGCAAATCTACGGCACGGCTCCGAGTAACATGGTGCTGTGGAATCCTGAGCGCGTGGCTGATGACGCTGTGATGGGCAAGATCGCAGCGCTGGGTTTTACCTTCAGCTTCGTGGATCAGATGCGGCACCTACAGCGCTGGTATGGCCGGGCCAGCGCGCTGAGTCAGGACGGCTATCGGATCAACACGATCGGCGGTGTGAAGTGCTTTGTGATCAACGATCAGGCGAGTCAATATCGCTACCGCACCGCAGACAATGGATTGTCGATTCCCATGCGCTCACTGCTGCATGGTCGCGCGCGCAGTGGCACGCAGGATCAGGTGATTATTCTGTATCATGACTGGGCGGAGTTTGACAGTTTTGACAATGCCGCAGCCTATGACAAAAACCTGCGCTGGGTGGCTAATCACCCGTGGGTGCAAGTGGTCACGCCGCAACAGATCGCCGCTGGTCAGGTGGACATCACTCGTGATGGAGTCGGTGATGTCTGGCCCACAGTTGCGAGAGCCGGAGGAGGAATAGCCCGCACCGCGCATGACTATGTTCATCACGCGAGCCAGGAGAACTACGACAACTGGTACAACGGGCAAAGCGGTCGTGAAGAGGGACTGCGAGATAAGATCTTCGAGATCCGCGCCGGTGTGCCGCTGCCCTATGCTTTCGGCACGCAATCGGCGAATGATAATTTACTCGTGGATCGCGCGTGGGATTCCATCAGCGGTCTGTCTGGAAACGTCGGAGTGCTGGGTCGCGGCACCTTGCACTCGGGCATGTATCTCACGGCTTTTCATAATCAACAAAACGGTGATCTGAGTAAATACTCGACGGGTGACTATGTCAGTGTGGACACAGATTTTAACTCGCTGCTGCCGAATGCCGCAGCCTCACAGAGTCGCTCAAGGTTTGCGGCGGCAGCGGCGCATGTCAGCACGTGGGCGGCAGCACCACCACCCACCGGTCTGGCCGTGTCGCAGGATGTCGATCTGGATGGTGAACCCGAGTACATTTTGAAAAACAAAGAGCTGTTTGCTGTCTTTGAGCGGCTCGGCGGCAGGCTCGTAAGCGCCTGGGTGCGGAATGCGATCAATGGCCAAGTTTATCAAGTGGTGGGAAACCCGCTCGCACTTGCTGAGGCGGCTAACGAAGAAGAGGGAAAGTTTAACGACAGTGGCGCGAGTATCGTGGCGCGGCGCACGAGTGGTTTTAAAGACTGGTATGCGGTGGGTCCAAACACCGCGAACTATGTGAACGATCTCTATTCGGCGGTCATCGCTGGCACGAACGGTTGGACCTTCACCAGCAGTGATGGCAAAATCAGCAAGACGATCACGCTGGGCAGTTTGCCAGCTCTAGCTGCCAGTTATTCGCTCAGTGGTGATGTGTCGAAGCTGTTTGTTCGGCATGGCTTGTCACCGCATCTGAATGATCTGCTGATCCATGGCCAGGCCAATCTCTCGGCTCTCAATGGCAATGCCACGCAGGTCGGCCTGAGTAACACGGCTCCTGGAGACACGGTCGGTTCGGCAGTGCGGCTCAGCTCGGGTGTGCAGTGGAACAGCGGCGCTACGGATAAGGGCGCGACCTTTCTGCCTGACACTTTGATCATGCGCAATCAGGCGCAGACGCAGCAGGTCGAGGTGGAGAGCACGGCCCTCACTTTCACGATGACGATGGCCTTCAACACGGGCGGCACAGACAGTGATGGCGACTCCTTGCCTGACGTTTGGGAAGCTGCCAATGGCCTGAGTAGTGCCGATCCGAGTGGTGTGAATGGAGGCGGCGGTAACTTGGATGGTGATGGGATGACGAACTACTTCGAGTTCATCGTCGGTCGAAATGCCAATGCCTCAGACATCTACATCCCTGCCATTGTCAAAGTGCCTGAAGGATTCTTGATCTCCTTCGACACCGTAGCGGATCGTTTCTATAAGGTTCATTACAGCGACAACCTCAGTACCTGGAGTGCCATGACAGGCGACATCACGGGTGATGGTGCCACCAAGAATATCACGGATGACGGCGCCGACACGACTCCTCATCCTAACACTCAGTCACAGCGCTTCTACAAGGTCGAGGTGCGGCTCATCAATCCATGATGATGAAAGTTTTTGTCTCCATCCTTGCACTCGCGGGCCTGATCAACTCGGCTCATGCCGTGATCGCCAATGCTTGGCACATTCCCTCGGCCACGCAGACGGGACTGGCCGCGACGATGCGCGATCCGTTTGTGGAGATCGCCCCAATAGGCAGCTTCACGATTTACACCGGCTTCTACAAAAACAATGGAGCAGGAGGCAATCAAAACGGCGGTACTGTTTTTTATCGTAAAGGAACCTCGGGCGGCTGGTCAACGACTGCGCTGAGCTTCCATCTCAACGTTCCGAGTAATGGCGACGCGCAGAATCAGTTCTGGAAAGCCACCCTCAATCTCGCCTCAGGCGGCCTCAATGCAGGCGCGAATGAAGTGATCCAATACTATGTGGCGACGACTTTTTCAGACCGCGACACGACCTACCTTTACGGCGGAGACATCGATGGCAATCACCGCAGCACGGCCACTGAAGCTACGGCGCAGGCAGCTCCCTACAGCTACCGCAGTCGGCCTGCGTGGATATTCCACGCAAGTAACCGAGTGATCAGTGGCAACAGCGTGAGCTTCTGGGCCAAGGTGGGCTACATCGGGGACACGAATGACAACGCCACGCGCTGGGCCAATGCAGGTGCCGTCTATTACACGACCGATGGCAGCACGCCAGCAGGCGCTCTCGGTGTCCCCAGTGGAACGAGCCAAGTGGCGGCGATGGCGTATGATCACCCTGAGCAAAATCTCAATGAGTCAGGCAGCATCACGGGTGCTAAACCTATGTGGTGGGTGGCAACTGCACCGAACCTATTGCAAGGCCTGACTCTGGGCACCACGATCAAGTACCGCATCGGCTTCTGGCACACGGCGAACAACGAAGAAAAGATCGCCGACTTCAATGCCGCCACGCCCAATGCCATCTTCACTTTCGCCAATGGTGCGCTGGGTGATCCTGCACTCACGATCACCACGACGACGACAGGCTCACTCAATGGCAACTACACGACGACGAAGTTATTTGTTGATGAAATCGCGGGTGACTCCATTCCCCTGACCGTGACTTTTGCTCCTGGCCAAGTCGCGACTGAGGTGGAGCTCGTGACGAACCTAAATCAGCGTGATTACGCAGACGATGACAAGAATGCGAATGGGGTCGAGGACGGCATGGAATTCAATGAAACGGAGTCGCTGATCGGCAGTGGTGCCGACTACTATTACCGCTCTTATCCAATGACGGGGCCGAGTAGTGGAACATACACTGCGACATTGAATGCGACCAAGACAGGTGCCTACCGACTCACGGCACGTTGGAAAGTTAGTGGAGATCCAAACTGGCGCTGGTTCACTAACCACGCAGCCGCTAGGCGTGATCACGCAATCACGGTTTCACCAGTCACGGCTCGTGACATCAATCTCTATGAGATCAACACGCTGACCATTGAAGCGAAGGCGACGGGCAGCTTCATCGAGCGCTCCACCTTTGAAGATCTTTATGATGCCACGGGGGCACCACGCACGGGGGATCTCCGTGGCTTCAATCTCGACTACTTGACGGGCCTCGGCGTGAATTGGCTATGGTTTCAGCCAGTGCATCCGGTGGCTATCGAAGGCCGAGAAAATGTCCCCACCACCAGTACGCCCTACCAGCCTGGCTCGCCTTATGCGATCAAGAATTTCTTCGAGGTGAACCCGTGGATGAGTAAAAATTATGATGGCGTAGCAGACATCAGCAGCCTCTCCGCGCGGGCTGCTGGCATGGCTTCGTTTCAGGGATTCGTCAGCGCTGCGGACACAAAAGAGGTGGGCGTCATGCTCGATGCACCGATCAATCATACTGGCTTCGATGTGGAACTCGCACAGGCAGGAGTGGACATCATGCAGCGTGGTGGAGAGACTTGGAGTCCGAGTGATCTCATCAAGAATCGCGAAGCTCGATTCTTTTCCAAAGTGAATGACTACGCGCTGCGAGCCACTGGCGCTGGCGACATCGCCACAGCACCGGATCGTGGTGACTTCGGTAAATGGACAGATGTGAAGGATGTGTACTTTGGCCGCTACGACGCACTGGTGAATCTCAACCCGGCGGACAATGGCAATCATCTCAATGAAGGAGATCGGTTCTTCTATGCCGCCACGGGTCAGGGCACGGACAACAACCCAGAGAATCCGAACTGGACCAGTGACGACGACGGCGTGACGCCGGGGACGCAAAATGTCACCGAGGATGTCTGGCGCTACTTCGCTCGTTACGCGACTTTTTGGCTGGAGAAGACCCGGCCTGCGGGACATAACCGCAACAGCACTGCGGGTGATGGAGATAGCTCGGCACGCTATGTTTGGGATGCGCGTGGCATTGATGGACTGCGCTGTGACTTCGGCCAGGGCGTGCCTCCCCAGTGCTGGGAATACCTCATCAATGTGTCGCGTAGCACGAAGTGGAATTTTGTGATGATGGCTGAATCACTCGATGGTGGGGCAGTGACTTATCGCTCGAATCGTCACTTTGATATTCTCAATGAGAACATCGTCTTCCCACTCAAGAGCGCGGGCAATAGCGGGGAGTTTAAACAGATTTTTGAAGATCGCCGCACGGCCTATGGCCAGGGTCTTGTGCTCTCAAACACCACTTCTCATGATGAAGAAAACTACGACAATGTCTTCCATGCACTGCTGCGATATTATGTGACGAACACGATGGACGGTGCGCCGCTGGTATTCATGGGACAAGAGTTGGGAGTGACTCGCACGAGTGGGTTCACTTTCTATGAGACGAATTTTGGCAAGCAGGTGGCGCACTTTAAAAAATTCAACTCGATGCAGCCTGCATGGCAGAACCGCGCGGCCAGCCCCTATGGCGAAAAGTTCCTTTTTGATGCCTATGCCGCTGCGGGGCAGGCCCGACGCAATAGTCGTGCGTTGCGTGGTAACAACCGCTACTTTCTCAATCGCATGGCAGGTGGCACACGAGATGAGATCTGGGCGGTCGCTAAGTATGAGACTGCTAACCTGTCCCCAAACTTCCAGGACGTGGTGTTTGCTTTCACCAATCTACGTATCGCCGTGGCTGGAAACTCTGACACCTACAACGTCAATATCACGCAAGGGCCGGGGAACTTGTTCGGGATCAAAACGGGTCGCACTTACAACGTCAAAAACATCGGCGCTTACGTTGGCCCTGTAGTGGATGGCTTTGATCAAACCAGACGCAATCAATGGCTCTGGGGCGCGAATGGGCGCTCGGGAAGTGATGTGCTAACTAACGGTGTCTTCACGGCACTCAATGGCGTGCCTGAGGCGAATGCTGCCTGGATCACGAATCCATTCGAGCCGCAATACCTCAAGATATACGACGTGACTGCGCCGCCATCTGCGGGTCAGCCCTCGGCTCCAATGCTGTATGCGATTGGCAACAGCACCACCTTCACTTGGACGTCTGCGAGTGATCCCGATGGCGGTATTAGTGGTTATCGGCTCATCGCCGGCACGACACCCGGCGGCAGTGATGTCTTCAATGGAGCTGTGGGGAATGTGAACTCTCATACTGTCACAGGCGTCACTGGACAGACGCTCTATGTCCGCGTCGTCAGCATCAACAATGCAGGCATCGAAAGCAGTGCGAGCGCTGAGAGCGTGCCGGTGAAACTGCTCTCACCAACGGGTGATGAAGACGCTGATGGCATGAGCAACGAGAATGAAGCGACGGCAGGCACAAACCCGCTTTCCAATGCATCGACGCTGAAAGTGAACAGTGCTTCGAGGCCAACGTTAGGCAGTTTCACCATCACTTGGCAAAGTGTGATCGGAAAAAAATACTTCGTTCAGCGCTCGGTAGATCTGGGTCCACTGAACTGGACCGACATCTCAACGGAGATCACGGCGGAATCTGTAAACAGTAGCTACACGGATCTGAATACCACCGGTGACGCCAAGTTCTATCGAGTCCGAGTCAGCGTGCCGTAGGTTACCTTGGCCGCCAGCCTCCGCGGTGGGCGGCTCTGGCTTCGGCTTCGAGCTGGCGGAGTTGGTTCTCATATTGGCTAGTGCTGCGACCATCTGGAAGCGTCGTTCCGCCGGTATGGATGCGAGCGAAGCCTTCGCGAATGAGTTTGGCGGAGAGATCTTCACCATCAGTAAAAAGGATGAAGGCGTAGTGCCGTCCGCTGCTGTACACGCTCTGCCATTTGGTGCAGATGGTGAAGGGCTGGGTCGTGAGCAGGCGCTGGGTGAAGGCCTGTGCTTGCTGACCAACAGCGACTGTCTCTGAATCGCTCAGGTTGCCAAAATAGCGCCCTTGTTCAGCGAGACGGTCGCCATTGAGATGATGGCGTTTCTTCTCTGGGCAGTCTGCGAAGTAGAGGCGGAACTCGTGGGTTTGGCCGCCATGATCGAGGTGAAAACTGTCGCCATCGTTATCGGGATGCGGATGCAACTGCGCATTGAGGATAACCTCGAAAACTTTGATCGCCTGCTTGGGCGAATTCGAAGGTGCATCATGAAGTTCCCGCCAGACCTGAAAGCCGGCGCCGATGAGTGCGAGCACAATCCAGAGCCATGACTTGCTACGACGCTGACTCATGCGTTGGCAGATTCGAGCGCGGCGTAGTCGATGGTGCGCAGGCGGGCTTTCTTGGCTCCCATGCGCGGCACGCAGTCGAGCAGGGCCTGAGTGTAGGGATGCTGCGGGTTGTTGAGCACTTCTTCAGTCGTGCCAGTTTCGACGATCTGTCCGCGAAACATCACGGCCACGCGGTCGGCGACATCGCGGATGATGCCAAAATTATGGGTGATGAGGATGAGGCTCATGTCCAGCTCACGGCGCAGTGTGGCCAGCAGCTCCATGATCTGTTTTTGAATGGTGACATCCAGCGCCGTGGTGGGTTCATCGGCGATGAGGAGCTTCGGTTGGCAACACAGAGCCATGGCGATCATGACGCGCTGCTGCATGCCACCGCTGAGTTCATGAGGGTAAGCACGCAGTCTCTTCTCGGGCTCGGTAATGCCGACTTTGTTGAGCCAAGCGAGGATCTCAGCATCGCGATCTTTAACCTCAGGACGATGCAGCGTCAGGGCTTCACCAATCTGAGTGCGGACGGTGAGCACGGGATTCAGGGAAGTTGTCGGCTCTTGGAAAACATAGGCGATCTCTTTACCGCGCACCTTACGCAGCTCCTTTTCAGTCATGTTTAAAACATGATGTCCAGCGATGCTTAACTCACTCGCGGTGATGCTCGCGGGTGGCTCAGGCAGAAGCCTTGCGAGCGAGAGCGCCATGGCACTTTTACCACTGCCGCTTTCTCCCACGATGGCGATGGATTCACCCTGCTTCAAATCTAGGCTCAGCCCCTTCACGGCCTGTGTGGGTGGGCCGTCGTGACGACGGAAGGCGATCTTCAAATCGCGGATGCGCAGGAGCGGCGGCGTGTCAGGCATGGGTCGTTCAGGGTTCGTTTAGGACTCGTTTAGAGTGCTGATGATGTGACCCACGAACCACAAAGACAAGGCACAAAGCATGGGCTGAAGTCCTGCCCACAGAGCTGATTCTGGCGAGGCAAAAGCGGTATCCGAATCGATGAGAGTAAACATCTTGCTGACGTGCAGGCCCATGACGTTCGTGACGAGACTCAATACTAGCACGCACCAAGCGGCTGTTTTAAAAAGGGCGGCAAGTCC
Source organism: Prosthecobacter sp. (assembly GCA_040081325.1). Classification (GTDB taxonomy): domain Bacteria; phylum Verrucomicrobiota; class Verrucomicrobiia; order Verrucomicrobiales; family Verrucomicrobiaceae; genus Prosthecobacter. The sequence goes on along the minus strand of JBEBGU010000085.1, from coordinate 1,070 downwards.
ACTTCGGAAGGTCTTCACGGGCCATGGGCCAGGGCCACTCACAGCGATGGTCCAGAGTATGGCTATGCAGGTCAGCATCAGTAACGCCGTGGCGGCGCTGCTGAAATCGTGTGCTCGCAGGCTCTGCGCCAGTGCTGCCGCAGTGCCATGAATGCCCAGAGCGTCTTCGATGCAAATGAGGAGCATCAAAGCGAGAAGGCCCGTGTTCCAAAGTCCTTGATAGCTTGATGAGGTTATCTGTGCGGACGTGCTGGCATTTTTTTCACGCGAAGGTTTTGAGAGGAGGATGCCCGCGCGCCATTTAATGAGTGAGGGAGTGGGCTGCCTGCCTGCATCACGTTCTGCGGGTGCTAGATGTGGCGTGGCGAGGCTGCGCTCAGCATTTTCAGGTTTGTCTGGAGGCTGATCTGAAGTGGGTGTTTCACGCAGCATCAGGCTCAGCCACTGGCCAGTCAGTGATAAGCTGAGCAGTCCTAATGCAGGCACCCAGGTCCAAACAAAACGGGCTGCCAGCTCAAGCATTGGCAAATGAGCAGACACGTCTGCCTCAGGCATCAAAGTCCAGATGGGGTGCCCGAGCTGGCCGATCCATAGTCCGATAAAGGCCCACGCCAGGGCGCTCACCGGAAAGAACACAGTGGCCTTGCCTAGCCCAAAGCCTGTTTTCATCAGGATCGGTCCGCAGGCTTTGAGGAGCGTGGCCAGCAGTCTGGCGCTGCTCCAGGAAAACAACATGCCGATCACCAGCAGACTCAGCGTCGTCCTCATGGAAAGTAGGCTTGTGACATGGAACGTATGCCGCCATGAGCCTAACCACACGTTTAGATCGCCATTTACAATCCAGAGCGCCAGACCAGAACCGATGAGCAGCACGCAAAGTGCTGTCCAAAAGCGGGCTAGTCTGAGTGCGCTGGTTTTCATGCGGTCACTTGGGGGCGAGCATTTTCAGTTTCACGGCGGGCAGTGCTCTTGCTCTCGTAGCAGCTAGTAGCTCGCGTAGGGTGATGCCGCGCGCCGGGTCCATTTCCCGCAGGCTGGGGAAATGCGCCAGCCTGATCACCATGTCAGCC
>JBEBGU010000790.1:0-2632 GCA_040081325.1 Prosthecobacter sp. | reverse complement strand
CTCAGCCGTCCATGCCTTCCCTCTCGTCCGCGTCCAGTGCTGTTGAAAAGCAGCGGTAAACTCCGATTTCAGCATCATCGCGATTTCCGAAGTGCCACCCGGTACACGCCAGTCGATGAAGACCGTTTCTCCAGTCAGCGCCTTCCAATGCCGTGCAAAACCACGGCCAAATTCATCTCGAATACGTTCATGGTGCGGCGTCACAATAACCAGTCGGCGGTCATAATGCGCAGGTGCAGCCGTGTATTTCGGCTTGAGCAAAAACGGCCCCACCAGCGTGACCAGCATCGCTACAGCGACACCGACCTCTTTGCGCCATCGCGCGAGCCAGATAAACAGAAACTTCATAGACTGTCCCATCCAAGCGGAAGCTGAAGAATCAGGCAAGGATTGCTTCATTTTCCTGGATGGATTGATCATCATCAGGTCTGACTTGAATAGGCCTCAATAACTACTTTTGGCGGGACACTTCATTATCCTAGCACCAGCGCCCCGCCCTCACACAACTCGGCTTTACCAAAGGTCTTCAGGCCCGTGTGCCCCATGCCATGAGCCACACTCATCCACAGACGATTGTGCGCCGCTTTGTCGAACTTCAATGAACGGCCCATATTGAAACCGCCCCCGCCGCCGACCATCACATACGGGATGTTGTCCAGTGTGTGCGTGTTGCCTTTGCCAAGTTCGTTGGTCCAGACGAGCAGCGTGTTGTCGAGCATGCTGCCTTCGCCCGAGGCTTCCGGTGTTTCGCTCAGGCGCTTTGCCAAATAGGCAAACTCACCAGCGAACCAGGTATTGATCTTCATCAGCTTTTCGTAGCTCTCCTTCTTGTCATCAGGATCGTGCGAAAGGCTGTGGTGACCTTCTTCAATGCCCAGCCAGCGCATCTGCGCCATGCCGACGCTGCGCATGAATTGCAGGGTCGCCACGCGCGCCATGTCGTTGGCGAGTGAGTTAACCAGCAGGTCAATCTGGATGCGGCTGATCTGCGGCGTGTTGTCATTCACCAGCTCGATACTCGGGTCCACCTTCGGGACCGGATGAGCCAGCTTGCCTTGCTTGTCCGCATCCGCCAAATCCTGTTCCAACCCGCGCACGAGTGTCATGTGCTGGTCGAGCAGCGCTTTGTCACGAGCGCTGAGCTTTGACGACACACGCTTCAAGTCCGCACTCACATCATCCAGGATACTCACTAGGCTCTCCTTGTCCTTCATTTGGCCATAGAGCTTTTTGAGAACCTGATGCGGATCATCCATCGGCGCGATGGGCTGATTTCCGCCCGCATAGCTCATGCGAGTCCAGGGATCCGCGCGATCCGGCACCGCCACGCCAAACTCCAGTGAACCAAAGCGCGTCTTTGTCTCCGCGCGGCTCTGGAGAAAGTTCTTCAATTCCTGATCGATGGAGATGTTACTCGCCCAGCCCGCAGGATTGCCACCGCCGCCCATGATGTTGCCTTTGAGCAGTTCATCGCAGGTCAAAAGACAGCTCATGCCGCGCATGTGGCTGTCGCCATCACCGCGCACTTTGTTGGCGATGCCATGCAGGATCAGCATCTGCTTCTTGAACGGTTCCAGAGGTTTCAGGATCGACTTGAAGCTGAAGTCCGCGCCCTCCTGCTCCGGCCAGAACTCATTCGGTATGGTGCCGTTTGGCGAGAACATCACGATCAGCCGCTGCCGCTTCTGTGGTGTCGGTGCGCCCGTGAGGCTGGGCAGTCCCGAGAGAAAGGGCAACGTCCCGGCAGAGATGCCAAGGTTGCGAAGGAATTGGCGGCGATCGAGGTGTTTCATAAGTGTTATTTCCTGGCGTTCTGATCGGCGATGACGGGCATACCATCGAGTGAAACGGTCAATGCAATGTCCATTAGTAGCTTCTGAATGTGGCAGCCGTTTGTGGCAAACTCACGCTGCATTTCATCCACCTTTTGCGCACCGTAGGCTGTCGGTTCTTGCTTCACGAGATGATGAAAAAGATGGCGAATGAAAGCGCGGTGACCGCTGGGATTTCCGGCGACGTAATTCACGATGTCGCGTGGACCGGCGAGGCGGACCAGTTTGCCTTCGTGGGTGGAAAACTCGCTCACAGGATTCACGGGCTTGTTGTTGTCCTTCGTGCGCCAGCGCCCGACGGCGTCGAAATTTTCCAGGCTGAAGCCGAGCGGGTTGATCATGCTGTGGCAGGACATGCAGGCAGTGCTGCGGGTCAGCTCGGTGATCTTCTCGCGCATGGTCAGCTTCGGGTTGAAATGGCTGTCCTCAAAGACCACGGCCTTCATCGGCGGCTTGAGCGACATGCCGACAATGTTGCGCGTGAGAAACACTCCGCGATGGATCGGTGACGACTGCTTGGTGTAGGCCAGCGAGGCGAGCAGATACGGATGCGTGATCACACCCGCGCGCTGCTTCGGATCAAAGCCGACGCGCTGGAACTCATCGCCTGTGACGGGATGGCCGTAATACTTGCCGAGGTGCTCATTCATCAGCAGGTAGTCCGCCTGGAGCAGCTCGCGGTAGTCGGACTTCTCACTCCACACGACTTGGTCGATGAATTGGAACAGCGACTCACGCAGATCCGCCATCATTTCCGCATCGAATCCAGGGAAGATCTTGGGATCTTTCGATGAGCCTTC
>JBEBGU010000789.1:0-2638 GCA_040081325.1 Prosthecobacter sp. | reverse complement strand
CAGCTCGTTGAGCGCTTGCTGGCCTCGAAAAACTACGGTGAGCGCTGGGCTCGGCATTGGCTGGATGTTGTCGGCTATGCGGACTCGAATGGATACTCCGAAGCGGACTCCGTGCGTCCGCAGGCGTGGCGTTATCGCGACTATGTGATCCGTTCGATGAATGAGGACAAGCCATGGAGCGAGTTCATTCGTGAACAGCTTGCGGGTGATGAACTCGCAGGTGCGACACACGCCGATTATCAGCAAGCCGTGCTCGATCCCAAGCGGCGTGATGAACTCACCGCCACCGCATTCCTGCGCATGGCTCCCGATGGCACGGGCGATGGTGTGGATGATCCGAAGCTCGCGAAGAACCAAGTCATCGCCGAGCAGATGAAGATCATGACTTCGTCGCTCATGGGCATGACGGTGGCCTGTGCGCAGTGTCACGATCATCGCTACGATCCGATCACGCAGGCTGACTACTATCGACTGCGCGCGATCTTTGATCCCGCCTACAATTGGGAAGCGTGGCGTGCACCAGCACAGCGTCTTTACTCGCTTTATTCGCCAGATGAACGCGCCAAAGCGACCGAGATCGAGAAGAAGGCGGCTGAGATCAATCGTGAGGCACAAGCCATCAGCAAAAAATTCCTCGATCAGATCTTCGAGGTCGAAATCCTCAAGCTGCCAGAGGCCGAGCGTGCACCGTTCCGCGTCGCGCGTGCCACGCCGAAGGACAAACAAACGCTGGATCAGAAGGCGCTCATCAAAAAGTATCCATCTGCACTCGCGACTTACTCGCTCGACCTTTACGACAAAAAGAAGCAGGACATCGTCAACGCCAAAGTCGCTGAGGCCACGAAACTACGTACCACAACGCCCTCGGAAGGCTTTGTGAGGGCACTCATGGAAGTGAAGGGGCAGGTGCCCGCGACTAAGCTCTTCAATCGCGGCGATCACGATCAGCCGAAGCAAGCCGTGACTCCTGGTGAGTTGAGCATCATCGCCAAACCCGAAATCGAACCCTTCAAGCCAGCAAGCGTGACCACAGGCTCCACGGGTCGCCGCCTTGCCTATGCACAGTGGCTTACTAGCGGTCAGCATCCGCTCGTTGCGCGTGTTTTGGTGAACCGCTTTTGGTTGAACCACATGGGCCGTGGTATCGTGAACACACCCGGTGATTTCGGTCACCAAGGTGAGCGCCCAACGCATCCCGAATTGCTCGACTGGCTCGCTGATGAGTTCATGCAGAGCGGCTGGAAGCTCAAGTCGCTGCACCGCGTCATCATACTGAGCAACGCCTATCGCCAGTCATCCACGAGTGACGCTTTGCTGCACACCGATCCTGAAAACAAACTCTACGCTCGCTTCAAAATGCGCCGCCTTGATGCCGAAACGCTGCGTGACTCCATGCTCGCCGTCACCGGTTCACTCGTGCAGACCAGCTACGGCGCACCCAGCGGTGTCGGTCGCGATCCGCAGGGCCGTGTGGTCGTCGGCATCGACAAAGGCACCATCACGCTGAATAAAGTCGATCCCGCCGGAGCCGACGACTTCCGCCGCTCCATCTACGTGCAAGTGCGCCGCAGCAAGCCGGTCACCGTGCTCGATACTTTCGACGCACCCACCATGTCACCCAACTGCGAGCTGCGCGCACAAACCACGGTAGCACCGCAATCGCTGCTACTCATGAACGACACCTTCGTTCTCGAAAACGCCCGCCGTCTTGCCGATCGCGTCACCGCCGAGTTCCCGAACGACCGCGCCAAGCAGCTTCAGCGCGTCTGGAGCCTGCTTTACAGTAAGCCCGCCACCGAAGTCGATCTCACCCGCAGCCTCGCCTATCTCGATGAGCAGACGAAAGCGCTGACTCAATATCACCACGACATCCAGCACGCGAAGGGCGTCGTCCCGAACCCACCGCAAGAAGCCATGGCCAGCCTGTGCCAGATCTTGTGCAGCTCGAACCGTTTTCTCTACGTCGAATGAACCCCTCCAATCTCTGCTCCCGTCGTCACTTCCTCCATGCCAATGGCTACAGCCTAGGCACGCTGGCGCTTGCTTCTTTGCTGGAGCGTGATGGCTTGCTGGCTGCGCCAGTGAAGCCGGAAAGCTTTGGCGAGATTCGCTACGATCTGACGCCTAAAAAGCCGCACTTTGAGCCGAGGGCGAAGGCGATGATTTCGATGTTCATGATGGGCGGTCCGTCGCAGATGGACCTCTTTGATCCGAAGCCGATGCTGACGAAGTATGACGGCCAGAAGTTCCCCGGTGAGATCAAATACGACAACCTCGCGCAAGCTTCCTCGAAGTGCTTTGGCTCGCCGTGGAAGTTTGCGAAGCATGGCCAGTGCGGCATGGAGCTCAGCGAGCTTTTGCCAAATCTGAGCAAGGTGGCAGACGAGATCACGCTGATACGCTCAATGACTTCGGGCGTGAACAATCATGCGCAAGGTCTCTATGCCATGAACGGGGGCCGCATCACCGCCGGGCGTCCGGCGTTGGGTTCGTGGCTCACCTATGGTCTGGGCAGCGAGACGGAAGAATTGCCCTCCTACATGGTGCTCTCGCATCCTAGTGGCCTGCCGACCTTCAGTGGCGAGCACTTCACGAATGGCTGGTTGCCTGCGCTTTATCAGGGCACGCTTATTCGGCC
>JBEBGU010000084.1:0-9968 GCA_040081325.1 Prosthecobacter sp. | reverse complement strand
GTTGTTGTGCTAGCCGTGGCGGATGAGTGCGGATGGATGCCTTTTTTAAAGAACTCGGGAGCAGGGTGCTGGAGCGGTGGAAGCGGGAGAATTTTTCTTTGGAGAAGTTCCCGGAGATCGCGCGCGGGGCGCTGGAGGAGCGGCTGCCTTCGGAGCATGTGGATTTGGCGGGCTTCATTCAGGAGTTTTTGCTCAATGATGAGCAGCCGCTGCAAACTCAGTCGGGCTTTGGTCAGCCGGAGCTGGTGGCTTATGATCACCCTCGTTTTTACATCCAGATTTTGTTTTGGATGGATGGGACGACGGACATTCATCAGCATGAGTTCTCGGGGGCTTTTCATGTGATGTCGGGGTCTAGCATCCATGCGCACTATGAGTTTGAAAAGGCGCAGTCGGTGACGCCGCATCTGCGCGTGGGAGAGGTGCGGATGAAGAACATCGAGCTGCTGGAGACGGGCCGCACGGTGCCGATCATTTCGGGTCAAAGCTGCATCCATTCGCTGTTCCATCTGGATACTCCGTCGATCACGGTGGTGGTACGCACGCAGAATGATCCGGGGATGAATCCGCAGTTTAATTATCTGCCGCCGCACATGGCGGTGGACCCGATGTTTAATGACACTTTGACGATGCGGCGCAAACAGCTCCTGGATCTTTTGGAGCAGATCGAGGAGCCAGCCTACTCGGACCTTGTGCTAGAGATGATCGAGGACTTGGACTTCGAGCGCGGGTTCTACATTCTGCAACACTGCATGGGCCGTTTGACTGATCTCGACGACTGGGGCACGGCGCTCGCTGCCTTTGAGAAAAAGCATGGTGCGCTGGCGGCAGGTGTGGCGGCGACACTGGATGAAGGGGTGCGGCGTGATGCGATCAAAGGGATGCGCAGCTCGATCTCGGAGCCTGAGCATCGGTTCTTTCTGGCGCTGCTGATGAATGTGCCGACGCGCGCTGACCTGCTCACTTTGGTGGCTCAAAGATTCCCAGAGGTGCCACCCGTGGAGACGCTCCTGCGCTGGGCACAGGAGCTGGAGGATGAGTCGCCTTTTGGCCTCTTAGTTCTCGATGCTTGTTTCCCGGAGACGTTGGAGATCGCTATCGAAGAGCAATCCGCACTTTTCCTGGCCGCCTTACGACACTTCATGGTAGGAGGGAAGAAGGTGCCGACTGAACTCCGCGCTCTGTCAGCCAAGCAAGTGAAGGAATTGCGCGACATCTTCACCGCCTCCAGCCTGCGAGTTCTCGTCGGCTGAAGTCAGCAGCGCCGATTCCGTTTGCCGATTCATCACGACCAACGAAAGGAAGGCCCTGTTAATCCAAAGGCATCTCTCCACTAAGCGCACCTCATGATCCTCGATGCCACCTGCCAGCTAGATTACCAGACCACGGAGGAGGTGCCGACCATTTTCATGCTGCGCCCGCGCAGTGGCTGGGCGCAGTGGGTGATGCGGGAGGAGTTTCATATCCGCCCGCAAGTTCCGGTCGTCGAGTTCACGGATGTGTATGGCAATCTGTGCCAAAGAACAGTGATGCCGGCAGGTGATTTTCATCTCTCGGTCAAGTATCGCGTCCAGGTGGAGGACAACGTCGATGAGGACTTTCAGGCTCAGGTGATGTCGGTGCAAAACCTGCCGCCCGACCTTTTGCACTACTTACTGCCGAGCCGCTATTGCCAGTCAGATCAGTTGTCCGCGCTGGCGACCTCGATCGTTGGAACCCTGCCCATGAATTACTCGCAGGTCGCCGCCATACGTAGCTGGATCTACTCCAACATCGCCTATGTGTCGGGTTGCAGTGACAGCTCCACCTCCGCGCTGGAGACCGCGAATACGCAGCGCGGTGTGTGCCGCGATTTCGCTCATCTCGGCATCGCCCTCTGCCGTGCGATCAATGTGCCAGCACGCATGGTGGTGGGTTTTCTGCACCTGTTGCAACCGATGGATCTGCATGCCTGGTTTGAGGCGTTCATCGGCGGTCGCTGGTTTACCTTTGATGCCACGCAAAATGTGACCCAGGGCAATCGCATCGTCATCGCCTACGGGCGTGATGCCGCCGATGTGGCGCTGGCCACGATGTTTGGTTCATTCACCATGCAGAACATGCAGGTCATGGTCTCTCCGGCGCATGATCTTTCCTCAGGCCGCTCCTGGTGAATCCATTGCGCTTCAAATGCTGCCTTCATGCGAAGGCGGCATGCGTTGAGGACAAAATCCGGTGATCATGGATGCGACTCCCGAATGACCTCTCCTGCAACAGGCGGGCGGTGGCGCTCCACCATGCTGCGGAAGTCACCGAGATTGTAGGGGCCGTAATAGGGTTGATTCAAGGTGACTTCAGCGACGGCGACGGTGCCCCATTTCGCCGTCGTCGCGATGGGCTGGCCGGCGTGGTCATAGACGGCGGAAATCATCCAGCCGGAGTCGGCATTCATGAAGGTGCTGCTGATAAGATAGACGTGGTTCTCACAGGCTCGGGCCTCGGCCAGCTTCGGATTGCAGCCCCACACTGGCCACGCGATGACCTCCGCGCCGTTCTTCGTCAGTTCACGCGCGACTTCAGGGAAGAAGCCATCGTAACAGACCATCATGCCGATCTTTCCGATGGCCGTGTCGAACACGGGGTAGTCTTTGCCGGGCGCGATGCCTTTGGCCGCCTCGCCGGGCGGCAGCGAAACTTTGCGATACTTGCCGATCAAGCCGCCATCGGGTCCGAGAAGCACGGCGGTGTTATAAATCAGATGCGCCTCACGCTCGTAAAGGCTGAGCACGATGTGAAGGTGATGCTGCTTCGCCAAATCGCCGAAATACTGTGTTGATGGACCAGGGATCGCCTCCGCCGTTTTGACGGGATCTTTGTTCGGCCCCACGGTCGGCACCGTTTCACCGAGCACGACGAGATCAGCCTTCTGTGCCGCCGCCTCGGCGATGAGTGGCGCATACTCCTCGCAGTTGCTGCGTGGTGATTTGCCTTTGGGCATGTAGTGAACCGTCGCCAGTCGCACCTTGCGTGCCGGTGGTGCCTCGGTCTGCGCAAACTCCGCTCCACGCCATTCGACGCGACCATTCGGTGCCCATTGCAGATGCAGCTCGACGACCGCACGCGCGGCCAGCGACGGGCTTTTATAAATGCCGCCCACCGTGGTCCAGCCCTGCGCATCCGTCGGTCCATCAGTCGGATACTCCGGCTCGGCGCTGGGCATGGGCAGCTTGGGATCGGAGTTCACGGGTCGCTCATCAATGCGCACCATTTTGCCGTCCTTGTCCTGCCAGGAAATGCGAACGAGGCAGCTTTGACGCGGATTGCTCACACCGCTGATCTTTCGCTTCACTTCAAAGCGCTGCCACGCGCCACCTTGCACCTCAAAGGTCTTCTGAAACCAGCCATCGAGTCCCTCGCGCTGATCATGCGTGATGATGAGGTCTCCATCCGCTCCGCTGGAAAAAGCAGGCGTGATCTCCGCACGCGGACTCTCCGTGGTCCAGCCATGGAAGTCAGCGGCATGAAGTGAAACGGCGAGGAATAGAGTGAGGAGGTGTTTCATCTCTGCGCTGGTGGTATGGATTTAATCGACTCAACAAAGGCTTGATGGAGTTGCATGTCCACGGGGCGATGCTTGACGATGGTGCTGGCAGGATACGCGCCGAGGTAGTCACCACCTTTCCAGTCATGCTTCGGTCGGATCGGTCGCGCACAAAAACCACCACCGCAATTGGGGCAGACGTTGTCGAGCAGTCCCTCCACACACGGACGGCAGAAGGTGCATTCAAAGGAACAAATCATCGCCTCCGTGGAGTCAGGAGGCAGAGCGGTGTTGCAGTTCTCGCAGGTGGGCCTGAGTTCAAGCATGGTGGGGAGTCCTTATTCATTCCGATCCGAGCGAACGGCAAACTCCTTTCTTTTGCGAGGCGCTACGCCGTGATGAGAAAGATGTCTTGCCTCGCTCAAATGCATCATGGCAGACTCGACTTCAGACATGCATCCCTCCCGCATCATCGTGATTCTGCTATCGGTTATCCTGATCTCGGCAGTTCAGGCGGATGTCATCACCATCGCTGAAGCGCGTGCAAAGCTGGCGAGTGGCGATGATTCCAGCATGAGCGTGCGAGGGAAAGTCACGTTCTGTAGCCAGAAACTTGGTCTGGCTTTTGTGCAAGATGTGACGGGAGGGATCGGGTTTGATCCGCGCTCTGCGCTGCACCCTGCGCCTAAGCCTGGGGATTGGGTGGAGGTGACGGGGGCAGTCAAAAAGCGCCATGGGGTGACCATGGTGCTCGGTGAGAAGAAGTCAGAGGGGACGAAAGTAAACCCGTGTCAGCCATTGCTGATGGACATCAAAACGCTGCCGTTTGAATTGGATGATGCTTCCCAGCTCCGCATCGACAGCGTGCTGACTCAGGTGGTGGGCGTGATCAGGGAAGTGAACGTGCCTGCAGATGTGAACATGCCTATGCGTGTGGAGATCAGCTCACCGAGCGGCTACGCGGTGGCGCATCTGCCCTGGCGGGAACCCAAGGAGGTTCTGGATGGATGGAGGGATGCCGTCGTGACCATGACAGCGGTGCTTGTCTGCCGTGTCGGTCTGCCTCTGATTCCGTCAGACGCAGATGCGTTGTTGCTGGTGCCCGGCAAGACTGCCTGGACGGTGCGGAAGGATGCTCTGGATGAAGTCTTCGCACGTCCTCCCGTAACCTCGATTCACGGCATCGGTGTGGCTCCGCGCAATGGGACCGCATCCCGCCTCCACGTTCAGGGCGTGGTCACGGCGGACCGCCGCAGGCAATGGTTCACGATGCGAGTGGGTGATGCGAGCGTGCAAGTCTTCACGCGCCAGGAAAACCGACCTGCACCGGGCGAAAGGGTCTCTGTGGCTTGCTGGCCGCAAACGCTGGCCAATCGGCTCGTGTGTCTTGATGGTGTGTGCAGGAGTCTCGGCTGGGAGGCTGAGCCGGAGCCTGTCGTCATAGGGAAGCAGATCACATCCGGCGCACAGAGCTTGGCTGAACTGATTCAAGTCACCGGGGTGCTCAATAGCCACCATCTCACGGGCGACGTTCCGCGTTTAACAGTGACTCTGCCCAGCGGCCAAAATTGTGTGATTCAGTGGAACACGTTCCTGGACGCGGAGACAGCATCACGGCTGAGCGATGGCAGCCTGATACGGGTGACGGGTGTTTTGAATGCCTTGCACAAATACATCAAGACTGAAACCTGGGCTGGTTTCAGCATTCTACCGCGGACGGCGGGCGATCTGGAAGAACTCAGCCCGCCTCAGTGGTGGACGCGAGATCGCCTAGTGTTCGCCACCTGGAGTTTGCTGGGCATCTTGGGCATCGTCGTTCCTGCCGTGATGATCTCACGCTGGCAGGTGCGGCGGCAGCAGGAGCACATTCGCGCCATCGAAGGTCAGGCTATCGCGGAAGAGGAGCGGCGGCGCATCGCTCGTGAGTTTCACGATTCACTGCAACAGCAGCTCACTGGCGCAGCGCTGCATTTGGAAGCGCTGCGGGGTGCCATTGATGTCGCCCCGTCGATGCTGCCGCGCATGATCGATGATACCTCTGCGATGATCCGGCACTGCCAGATCGAGGCTCGACATTGCATCTGGGATTTGCGCAGTGATGCGCCGACACGCGAGAGCCTGGCTCAATCCCTTGATGAATGGCTGCAAATGCGCGCCGCACAGTCCGCCGTTGCCGTGATTCACTTTGATATGCAAGGCGACATGCCGCCGATGGGTGATGAGGTGCCGTTTCAAATCATGCGCATCACGCAGGAAGCGGTGAGCAATGCGCTGGCTCACGCTGGCGCGACGGACATTCATGTGTGCCTGATAGGAAGCCCTGACGGCCTCACCCTCGTGGTGGCGGATGATGGGCGCGGATTTGATCCCGACAAGCCAGGCCCCGGTCATTTCGGACTTCGCAGTCAGCGTGAGCGCGCGCAGAAGATCGGCGCGCAACTCAGTTTCTCACGCGCCGCCGGGCGCGGCACGATCGTGACGCTGCAAGTGCGCGCTCTCACCCACGAGCCTTTCCACCTCTATGCCTAGCCCCACGCGCGTCCTCATCGTGGACGATCATTTCTTCACCTGCATCGGCCTGACAGCGGTGCTGAATCTGGAGCCAGACATTGATGTCGTGGCACAGGCCGCGTGCGGGAGTGAGGGCATCTCTCTTTACACACAGCATGAGCCCGATGTGGCCCTGATCGATGGCTGCCTGCCGGACATGCATGGCATTGATGTGGCGCGCGCGATCAGGCAGCGCTTTGCCGATGCACACTTGCTCATGTTCTCTGTCGATGAAACGGAGGAAGACATCCATCGTGCCGTCGAAGCTGGCGTCAGCGGCTACGTCCCGAAGTCCACGCCCCGACCTGAGTTGCTCGTCGCCTTGCGCGCCATCGCTGCGGGAAGACGCTACTTTCCGCAGCGCGTGAAGGAGAAGCTGCACGAGCGGCGCTGCCATGTCTCCCTCTCCCCACGTGAGCTGGAGGTGCTGAGCGGGATCGCCTCAGGCCACCCGAACAAGATCATCGCGGTCAATTTAAACGTCTCTGCAGAGACAGTGAAGGGACATGTCGCGAACATCCTAGAGAAGCTCGGTGCCGATGATCGCACACAGGCCGTCGTGACGGCGATGGAGCGCGGATTATTAAAGCGCGGGTAGCCGCAGGAAGTCATCCCCCCCCCGAATGGGGGGTGGTGGGAGGATTCTCCCTGCGCTGAACTTTTCGCAGGCTGGTGACGCCAAGCGAATCAAGCAAGGTGTCAGCGCAATGCGCTGGCTTGTTCCAACCAATACATCAGAAGATCCAAAATTCAGAAAAGGAGCCTATTATGCGTATCAAGAAAAGAATATCATTTGTTAGCGCGCTCGTTGCCATGGCGGCGCTTCCGCAAATCAGTAAAGCTGACGCCGTTACCACCTATCGCAACATTCGCTTTGAAGGAGCCTCTATCCAGTCGAGTGGCTCGGGCTTGTATGATTCAGGCATCGTGTCCAAATTTTACGCTGATGGGAATTACGGCAACACTGCGACCCCGTTCATATTCTCTGCTACAGGTTCCGGTGCCGCGGTTGCGAGATATGGGAGCCAAGGCATCAGATACAAGGCGAATCCGACGCCATTAGCGCCTGTGCAGGGCTCTAAACAGCGCTGTGAACATGGGATTTGGGAGACTTCGATCAATAAAGAACATTGGTCAGGATTCAGCATCAAACGGGAACACACCGACGTTCCTGCCGAAGGCACCTGGAACATCGTTCATCAATGGTGGCAGGACGGGTGGCAGGGCGGAAACCCGGCAAATGGCGGATTCAGTCCGCCAATCGCCATAAGCATCAAAACAAAAACAACCAACCCAACGACATCTGAGCACAAACTGACACTTACCCGCGTCTGGGGAGATGCCAGTGGCTCCCAGTGGATAGAGCAAGATCTCTGCAATTTTTCCAACACCACCTGGACTGATATTGCAGTCCAATGGAAAATCGCTCCTGCTGGCAATGCCATCTTAAAAGTCTATGTAAACAACATGACGACTCCAGTTGTTAACCTATCCGGTCCCACTTTTAAACTTGGTTATGCGGATACCATTGGCGGAGGAAACCGAATCCTGGAGAAAATGGGCATTTACCGCAAAGCACCCCAGAGCAATACGATCTCCATTTTATATGACCAGGTGAGGATTGGCACGAATGGCAGCGGCGGCATGGCTGCGGTTAATCCGGCCTCTAACTTTGACACATGGATCAACGGAGACTGGGCTGGCCGATGGAAGTTTGACAATAACACCGGCGCCCCCAGCAATTATCACGACTATGACACTTCCGGGCATGGAAACTCCATGGACATCATCGACGGGGCTGGGGATGGGACAAATCGAGTCACAGGCAAGGTCGGCCAAGCCGTCAAATTTGATGGAGTAGATGACCGTGTGCATGTCCTGCCAAGCAGCGGCGCTCTGGCAGATAAACCGCTGAAATATGATGGCACCGGAGTCATGACGATCGCTTTCTGGATCAACATTGACTCAGACGAAACGAATGGCGGATACCTTGTCACAAAACCATACAACACCGCTGCTAGCGGCGAATATAACTATGCCGTCGGCTTAACCACTGACCGAAAGATTAGCATCGCAATGACGCCTGCCCCAGGGGTCCAGGATTTCACTCATGTGTTCTCCAACATTTTAAACTCTGGGCAATGGTATTTGGTCACACTCCGAATTGAACCCGTATTGAACTCCCCCCCGACACTCAACAAAAGAATAACTCTTTTCTTGAATCGTGTGTATTCCGCAACAGCCACTTACTCGGTGACTGATTTCACCCCGGCTCATGGCGATCTTGACCTCCCAATATGCATTGGGTCTTTGTATCCTCATCCATCCTCTATGCCAAGCAACAGTGCAGCTTCATTCAAAGGCATACTGGATGAGGTAAGAATCTGGAGGCGCGCTTTAAGTGCAGCCGAGTTAGCCGCCCTCGAATAAGGCCGGGGGTGTCCCCCATCAAATCTGACGCCCTAGCCCTGTCGTCGTCTGCAAGTGTCGTAGCCACAAGCTACGACACTTATGCATGCAGACGAACCAACGTTCTATCCCCAGAACTCAGCGAGAGGCTTTGCTCGATGTTGGTCATCTGACGGAAGTTGAAGAATGCTGTCAGGGTGAGAGGCGGTGGATTTCACCGGCCAGGAAGATCGCCTCCTGCCGTGCCTTCACGCTGAGGTCGGCGGCTTGCAGGTAGGGCAGCGCGGCGGCTTCATCTTTGGCGAGCCAGGTGGTGAGCACGCTCGCGAGTGCGGTTTCGCGCTGGGTGGGTGAATGGATCAAGCGCGCCCATTCATAGGCGGACTGGGGATCGGTGTTGGCGAGCGTCGGGGCGAGGCCGGACGCTGCGGCGTCACGTGACCGCGCGTTGGCGGGTGAGGTGCGCCGGAGGAAAGTCACCGCAGCTACAGGATCGGTCTGCGCCCAGGCTTGGATGGATTGGCCGAGGGCGAGTTCTTTGCTCCGACCTTCAGGCAACGCTGCGGCCCACTTGCTGGCGCTCGCGGCATCTTGCGCAGCCCATGGGCGGATGAGTGCGGGGATGAGCGTCTCTTGTTCCCTGATCGTGGCGGTCTGCCTGACGTAGGCCGCTGCGCTGGCGACATCATGCATGGCCCAGGCGGCGAGGGCTTCGCTGGCGAGTGTGTAGTTCCCACTACTGCGGGCTTGGGCGAGAGTGGTGTCCGCTGTGGTACGAGGGTCTTGTGCAGAGAGGGCATTGACCAACATTTTACCAAGAGTGGTGCGGTCATCGTCTGCGGTCTCGGGCGTGGCAGCAGCGTAAGCCAGCCAGTAGGTGGCCCAGCCGGCGTCCATGTGATCCACAGCGGTGATGAGCAGGGAGGTTTTAAGGTTCTCGTCGGGCAGGTGGGTCAGCCATTGCTGCGCACTGGCAGGCTCCATCATGCACCAGGTGCTCACGGCTTGCTGGAGGCGGTGGTCGTGCTCGGAGTCGGGCAAGTCGGACTGGAGGATGGCGGTGATGGCCTCGCGCGGTTGGGCATGGGTCCATACCTCCAGCACCTGGCTCAGGGCGAAGTTGTGCTGCCGTTCGTCGGCCAGCGCAGCAGCCCAGGCAAAGGCGGCCACGGGATTCAGCCGTGCCCAGCGTGCGGCTAGTTGGGTGAGACGCTCCTCCGTGACTGCGCTGGGGTGGATACTGGCGAGCAAGCGGGCCACTGCCCGATACTCGGCATCATCAGGGGTGGCCGCAATCGCGAGCGTGAGCGAAACGTCTGGCCGAGTGGCCCCGGCAGTGAATGGCTGGGCGGCGGGCCTGGACGATGCCGCTGCTAGCGCAGGAGCCAAGTGAGTGTCCGGCCAGAAGGCATAGCCTGCGGCAAGCGCCAGCAGCGCGGCGGCGAGAGCACGTTTGGCGAATGAAGCAGTGTGGGCCATGAGGGTGTAA
>JBEBGU010000083.1:0-9975 GCA_040081325.1 Prosthecobacter sp. | reverse complement strand
CTTTGCAGGTGTAGAGTTCGAGCTTGATACGGAAGTTCTTCGTTTTCGCGTCGGGGGCGGTTTTGGCTTGGACGACGACTTGGTAGCCTTCGCCTTCGGGGAGTTTGGTTTTGGAGACGAGGAGATCGCCTTTCTTCTCGAACTCAATCTTGGTTTTGCCGCCGGGTGCTTCGGCGGTGGCGGTGATGACTTCGGTGCTGGCGGGCTGGGCTTTCATGGCGGCGTCATACATGGCGATGCTGATGCTGCGTTCTTTTTCGACGAAGAACTCGGCATGCTTGCCATGCAGGGCAGAGGAAACTCAATGCAGCGCACCTTTCTTGAACTCACGTCCTCGCAGCCAGAGGAAAATCACGGGCGTGACGATGAGGATGTGGATCAAGCTGGAGATCATGCCGCCGATGACCGGCGTGGCGAGGGGTTGCATGACTTCGGAACCTTGGCGGTGGCTCCACATGATGGGCAGCAGGGAGGCGACGATGGTGGCGACGGTCATGACTTTGGGGCGCAGGCGAAGGCGTGCGCCGTCTTTGACGGCTTGCACGAGATCGCTGTAGGCGAAGGCTGTGCCGAGTTGGGCCATGCGGGCTTTCACGGTTTCCTCCAGATAGACGACCATGACGACGCCGGTCTGAACGGCGGTGCCAAAGAGGGCGATATAGCCGACCCAGACGGCTCCGTTGAAATTGTAGCCGAGGAGTTTTTGAAGCAGCACACCACCGCTGAGCGCAAAGGGCACGGCGAGCATGACGTGCGCGGCCTCCAGGGCGCTGTGATAGACGATGTAGAGCAGCACGAAGATGATGAGCAGCACGATGGGGAAGACGATCTGCATGGTCTGCACAAAGCGGCGTTGGTTTTCATACTCGCCAGTCATCTTGTAGGTCATGCCTTCCCAATCAATCGTCTTGAGCTTCTGCTCGACCTCCTGCACGAAGCCGCCGAGATCGCGGTCTTGCACATTGGCCTGCACATAGGAACGCAGGCGTCCGTTCTCGCTGGCGATTTCGTTCGCGCCGACTTCGCGGGTGATCTTCGCCACCATGCCGAGTGGAATGTAAGTGACGGGTGTGTTTCCCGCGCTTGAGGCCATGCCTGCGGCTGGCGCTGCGGCTGCGCCTCCGGTCATGCCACCGCCGCCGCCCATCGGCGCGGCACCGGATGCACTCATGCCCTGACGTGCTGCGACGAGGATGCTGCTGAGCTTTTCGATGTCATCACGCTCGCCACGCTGCACGCGGATCTGAATGGGGAACCGCTGACGGCCTTCGATGGTGGTGCTGACGTTTTTACCGCCGATGGCGATCTCCACGGCATCGAGCACGTCCTTGGCGCTGAGGCCGTAGCGGGCCATGGCCTGGCGATCCACCTGCACGTTGAGGTAGGGCTTGCCTTGCACGCGGGAGGGCGAGACTCCGGCGGCTCCTTCGATGCTGTTGATGAGTTTTTCGACCTCGAAGGCCTTGCGTTGGATCGCATCAAGGTTGTCGCCATAGATCTTCACGCCGACCTGTGCGCGGATGCCGGTGTAGAGCATGAGGATGCGGTTTTCGATGGGTTGCAGGAAGGCGGGCACATAGCCGGGCACTTGCTTCATCTTTTCAGTCAGCTCGGCTTTGAGTTTTTCCACCGTCATGCCTTCGCGCCACGATGGATTGCGCTTCACGCTCCAGCGGCCATCGGGGATGTATTCGGGCTTGAGCATGATGGTCGTCTCCAGCATCTCGGTGGGCGCGGGATCGGTAGCGGTTTCAAAGCGTCCGAGCTTGCCCGCCACGGATTCGACCTCGGGCGTGGCGGCGATGACTTGATCCTGCCAGGACATGACGCGCTGGATTTCCTTGAGGCCGGTCTTGGGCATCATCACCGGCATGTAGAGCAGGCTGCCTTCATTGAGCGGCGGCATGAACTCTTTGCCAAAACCGGTCACGGCATCGGCGAGGCGGGGATAGCCTGCATCGCGGATTTGTTTCACGGTGCTGCGGGGCAATCCAAACGCGGTCAGCAGTGAGACACCGAGGATCATCATCGCCATGCCGATGACGGTTTTGCGATGATTGAGCGCCCAGTTCAGCGTCGGCTCGTAGAGGCGCAGGAGGAACTTCATCACGATGTTGCTTTCCTCCGCATGAAACGGCCCGCGCACGAGCAAGGAGCACAAGACGGGCACCAGCGTGACGGCGAGTAGCGTGGAGCCGATCATGGCAAAGGTCTTGGTGAAGGCGAGCGGGTGAAACAGTTTCCCTTCCTGCCCACTGAGCGCAAAGACGGGCACGAAGGCGAGGATGATGATCGCCATGGCGAAGAAGATGGGCCGCCCGACTTGCGTGCAGGCGGCGAGGGTGACGTCCCATGTCTCTTGTGCATCGAGCCGCGCTCCCTTTTTGTGCTCGGCCTCCTCGCAGTGCCGGATGACGTTTTCCGTGACGACGATGGCGGCGTCCACCAGCACACCGATGGCGATGGCGATGCCGGTGAGTGACATGATGTTGCTGGTGATGCCGAACTCCTTCATCAGCAGAAAGGAGATCAAAATGGAGATCGGCAGCGGCAGCGTGACGATGAGGATGCTGCGGAAGTGCCAGAGGAAAATGATGTGGGCGAGCGTGACGAGGATGAACTCCTCCAGCAGCGCGTGCTTGAGCGTGCCGATGGTGCTGTCGATGAGTTCACTGCGGTCGTAGAATGACTTGATGGTGACTCCTGGCGGCAGGCTGGGGGCGATTTGAGCGATCTTTTCTTTGATGCGTTCGATCACCGCCTTCGCGTTTTCGCCCGTGCGCATGACGACGGTGCCGCCCACGGCTTCATGGCCGTTCAAGTCGAGCGCCCCACGGCGGAAGTCGCCGCCTATCTGCACGGTGGCGATGTCTTTCAAATAGATGGGCGTGCCTTCCATCGCCTTCACGGTGACGAGTTCGAGGTCTTCCACACTGGTGACGAGGCCGATGCCGCGCAGCACGAACTCCGCGCCGTTTTCCTCCACCACCTTGCCGCCGACATTGAGGTTGGCGCTCTGCACGGCGGTCATCACATCCATGAGCGTGACGTTGGTGGCACGCATCTTGGTGGAGTTCAGCTCCACCTGATACTGCTTCACAAAGCCGCCGATGCTCGCGACTTCGGCCACGCCTTGCACACTGGCGAGCTGGTAGCGCACATACCAGTCTTGCAGCGAGCGGAGTTGCGCGAGGTCGTAGCCGCCATCCTTGGCCTGCGTGGCATCGACCGCGAAGTAATACTGATACACCCAGCCGAGGCCGGAGGCGTCGGGGCCGAGCTGCGGCTTCACGCCCTCGGGCATGGAGGCTTGCAGGTAGTTCAGCCGCTCCAGCACCCGCGCCCGTGCAAAATAGGTGTCCACCTTGTCCTCGAAGATGATGGTGATGAGCGAGAAGCCGAACATGGAGGTGGCCCGCACTTCTTTGACGCCAGCGAGACCTTGCAGCCCGGTGGAAAGCGGGAACGTGACTTGATCCTCGACTTCCTGCGGACTGCGCCCCATCCACTCGCCATAGACGAGCACTTGGTTCTCCGTGAGATCAGGGATGGCATCCACCGGCGTGAGGTAGATGGCACGGACTCCGAGAGCGATGAGGAGAAGCGCGGCACAGGCGACGAGGAACCGGTTTTTCAGGCTCCAGTGAATGATGGCTTCGATCATGGCAGCGCCTCCCCTGGTTTGATCTCTTTAACACACTCCAGCATGTCAGCGCCGAAGTAGGGATTGTGTCCGGCGCGTGTGCCGAGCTGCACCCAGCGGCCTTTGGCGGGGACGTTGGGGATGATTTGATCCACCATCATGCACTCCCAGACTTTGAGCTCGGGAGCGCCCTTGGCAGTGCGCAGAGGCTCGATCAAAGCGGTGACTGCGGTGGAAAAGGTGTGGAAGGCGATGCGTGCCTTCATGATGTCCGTGAAGCCGTGAAAATGCCGCGCTTTGTCCAGCGCATCCAGTTTGGGCTTCAGGGCGGCGTTGGGCTTCAGAGTGTCGATCAGTTCGCCGGTCTGCATCATCGCGGGTTCGCTTGCTTTGTTGAATGCGGCGAGATCGTCGGCGGAGAGGGCGGCAGCCATAGCGTCGGCCACTTTGATAAAGCTGCTGATGACTTGCTGCTGCGGTGCGGTGAGATCGGGCATCGCCATGGTGGGTGCCATCGGCTGCGCTGGCGACATGAAGGAGCGGTTCATCTCCGCCTGTCCGTCGATGAGCAGATTGCCATTCGTCACGATTTTGTCGCCGGGCTTGATGCCGGAAAGTATTTCCAGCAGCGAGTCGCCGCGCCGCCCGATCTTCACCACGCTACGCGCATAGGCACCACCGCCTTGATCGACATAGACCACGGCCTCGGGGCCGGTCTGCATGACGGTGGACTTTGGCACGGTGAGCACTTCCGGCAGCTCCACCTTCACGCTTCCTTCGGCATAAAGACGGTGAAGCAGCTCGCGACGGCCCTCGACCATCGGATTCGACAGTTCGACGCGCACTTGGGTGGAGCGGGTGGCTTCATCGAAGTTCGGATCAATGAAGGTGATCTCTCCCGTGAAGACTTTTCCCGGCACCGAAGGCGTGGTGACCTCCACCGTTTGCCCGAGCTTGATCCAGGGCATGTCTTGCTCATAGGCATTGAACAAAAACCACATGGTGCTGAAGTCGGCGATGGCAAAGAGCTTCTGGCCCATGGTCACATACTGGCCTTCAAAGACATCGTGCTCGACGACGGTGCCGGTGAGTGGCGCGAGGATTTCCGAGTTCAGCGCATCCGCAGGTTTGGTGTCGAGTGCCACGATCTGTTTTTCCGTGAGGCCCAACTGCCGCAGCCGTAGCGCGGTGTTCTTTTTGAGATCACCCGTGAGCTGCCGATACTCGCGCTCGGCCTGGAGCAGCGTGGGGCTGTAAAGCAGCGCCAGCGGCTCGCCTGCGACGACTTCAACTCCGTGATGATTGGCAAAGAGCTTGTCGATGCGGCCATCCACATACGCGCTGAGGATGCGGTGGCGGCGCTGGTCATCGTTGATGATGCCGGAGACGGGCAGTGACTTGGTGAGCGGTTGAACTTTTGCCGCCACGGTCTCCACATGCAGGACTTGGATTTGATTTTGCGTGAGCGGCACGACATCGCCGCCCCCTGCGTCGAAGCCTTTGTCGCCTTCATAAACGGGCGTCAATTCCATGCCGCAGATGGTGCAGCGGCCTGGTTTGTCGCTCTTCACCCAGGGGTGCATGGCACTCTGGTAAAAGAGCACCTTGCGCTCGCTGGTGGATGACATGGTAGCGGTCATGGAAGTGCCGCCAAAGTTGCCGCGCAGGAACCAGCCAGCGGCGAGCGAGGCGCTGATGAGAAAGAGGGTGAGGAAAGTTTTCATGGGATCAGGGACGTGAGGGTTGTGCGAAGCCGCCGGTGAGCGCGGTGAGGTTTTGCAGGGCAACCTGCCAGGTGGCGAGCGCCCGCTGGTGCTCCATGTGTGCTTCCAGCAGGGCGCGGCGGGCATCGAGCACTTCGAGCAGCGTGGCCTTGGAGGATACCCAGGCATTTTGCAGCGACTCGACCGTCTTCTCTGACTTCGGCACGACCTCCGTGACGTAGGCGTTCACGAGTTGCTGGTTGTTCCGTGCTTCGGTCATGAAGGCGGAGAGCTGGGTGTAGAGCGTGCGCTGTTGCGCGGCCAGATCACCCTGCGCGGCCTCGTGCAGCTTGTCGGCACGGGCGATGTCGGCCTGGTAGGCTTTGCGGTTGAACCACGGCAGCGTCATTTTGAAGTTCAGCATCGCCATCGTGTCCTGAAGTGTGCCTTGGGAGTAGGTGTTGACTTGGAGGCCCACGGAGAAGGCGGGCTTGCGTTTCTCACGCGCTGCCATGCTCTCGGCCTGCGCGGCTTCGATCTGATGGCGCAGCGAGGCGAGCGCGGGATTGTCCCGCTCCAGCCGCACTTTCAGCGCCGTGGCACTGGCGTGATCCTGAGCCTGCGCGGGAAGTGACAAAGACTGCCACGGGGCATCCGCAGCACGGCCCAGCAAGAGATTCAGTGTGGTGGCGAACTGGCCGCGCTGACGCCGCGCACTGGCGAGCACTTGCTGCTTCACCGCGAGTTCGCTTTCCAGTCGCAGCGTTTCCGTGGCGCTGGCATCCGGGTTCTTCGCACGCTCCTCCGCCGTCTTCACGATGGTTTCCAGCCAGGCCACGTTCTCCGCTTGAAGTCGGATCACCTCATCCGAGAGGGCGAGTTCCAGAGCTGCCTGAGCCACCATGAGGCCCAGCTCATTCGCAGTCTGTTTCTGCATCGCGGCTTGGGCGAGCTGTTCGGCAGTAGCGCGGCTTTTCTCCGCACGATACAGTCCGCGACGTGGCAGCATTTGATCCACGCCCACGGCGATGTCCCCCTGGCCCTGACGGTTCATGTTGCTGGCAAACAAGGTGCCCAGGCCGAGCTGCGGGTCTTCCCATAGACGGATGGAGCCGATGGCCGAGGCGGCGGCTTGCGTGCGGGCAGCGGCGGCCTGCACGGAGGGATGCGTGGCGGCGGCTTCTTTGGCGAGCCGCTGGATGAGCGCCGGAGTGGCGGGAGTGCTGTCGGCGGCCTGGGCCGCGAGTGCTGCTGCCAGGGACAGCGCCAGGGCAGAAAGTGATGATGTGGTCTTCATGGTATCCTCATTGAAAAAATGCTTCGTTTCGGGTCTGTGCCTCGCGTGATGCGGGCACAATGCGCCTGTGAAAACGAGCTTTCGTCAGATGAGGAGAGCGCAGTGCAGCGCCAGAGCAGGCGGGCAGTGCGGCAGGAAAGCATCCGGTGCCAGAGGCCGTGACGCTTTCTGCAAAACGAGCGGCGCGAATGTCTGCGTGAAAACATTCACGACTACCGGCATGAACTTGACCGACTGGCCCTGCGGAGCGGGGGCTGCGGGCGCTGGCTCCGTAGGCTTCTGCGTCGGGGCCATGCCGCATTCACAAACCGGGCCTGAACAGCAGCCGAGTGTGCAAGGGGCAGCTTTGGCTTCTTTGCTCTGCACGCATGAAGGGCGGGAGACAGACGCACCCGCCACCTGCACCATCAGGAAGATGGCGGCGAGGATGAGTCTGCTCCAGCGGTGTTTCATGTTCGTGCGGATGATGAGGTTCGGGTGCTTGATTTGCAACGGTCAGTTTGCGGCGTTGCTTGGAACTTACTTCTTCTCCGCTGCCTTCACTAGGGCGGTGAACTTGGCAGCCTCGGCGTTGAACTTCTTGATGCAGGACTTGCAGCAGAGATACACGTCGGTGCCTTCGTGGGTGACTTTGACGGCCTTGCCCATGGTGCCGAGATCCTCATCGGAGACGACGCACTTTTTGAGCGGGTAGGTGGCAGGAACGCCAGCATCAGCGGCGGAGGCGATGCCCGCGCCGAGGAGCAGGCTGGAGAGGAGGGTGAGGATCAGTTTCATGGGTGTGATGTTCAGTGGGTTTGGATTGGATGATCGCCGGAGAATGGCGGACAGCAGGTGCAACGCCACCCCTCGGCAAACCCCTCCGTGTTTTTTCATTTTTCTGCGAGGCTTGCTGCCAGTGCTGCTTTCAAGGCCTGACGTGCCCGATACACACGCACCTCGACAGCCTTGGCAGAGCAGTTCAAAGTGGTGGCGATCTCGGCATGGCTCATCTGCTCGACGGTGAAAAGCAGCAGCGCCTCCCGCAACTCGGCAGGCAGTGCGGCGATGGCTTGGTTCACGAGCGCGGTCTTCTCTTGCAGTTCCGCAGCGGCATCGGGCGTGGGCTGTGGATCGGCAGGTTCATGGATCATCACGCCTTCCTCATCCATGAGCGGCACGGTGGGATGCCTGCCTTTCCAGCGGGCATGACTGCGGGCGAGATTCGCGGCGATGTGAAACAGATAGGTCGAAAATGCTGCCGCAGGCCGGTAGCTGTGACGACTGGTGTAAAGGCGCACGAAGGCCTCCTGCGTGAGATCCATCGCTGTCGCGTGATCGCCCACCATGCGCAGGAGGAAGGCGGCGACACGTTCGCGCCAGCGGGACATGAGCGTGTTCAAGGCAAGGTCTTCGCCAGAAGCGAGCCGCTGCATGAGCAGGATGTCGTCATCAGATGAGGCAGTCATGAGCACGGGTTCGGTTAGTGACTGCCTGATCCGTGCTCTACATTCGCGCCGATGATCTGCGGTAGCATGGCATCGAGGTATTGCCGCGCCTGCTCAGGTGACATGACACTGGCGGTTTCATGCAGGTGTTTGAGCATGGCTTTGTGGCATTCCGCCGCCACGGTGGCCTGCTCCTGGAGCGCGGCCTCCATTTCAGGCGTGGCGATGCTGCCTGCCTGCGCGAGTGCTTGCACTTTCTTCCGCGATGCCGCCATTTTCAGGCACAGCGCCTCGCAGGTGGGCCGATAGGCGAGGTGTTTTTCCCGCACCTTGGCAAACTGCTCGTCCGTGAGCTTGAACTCATGGTGCAGCCACTCCAGCTCTGGCAGCATGGAGCCGCTATCATGCGCGACGGCGGAGCCATCACTGATGTCGCAGCAGCACTGTTGCCGGGTGATGATGAAGCCTATCACGCCGACAAGCAGCGCGGTGAGGAGGATTAAAAGGCCGCGTTTCATGGCTGCATGGTGGTGTGGACCGCATCGAGCGGATTGATGGAGGCGAAATAGGCGGTGCGCATGGCCTCGCCGCGATCCGGCGCGGTCAGACTGCCCAGGCTGATGCCAGCGGTGAGCATGACGGCCACGGTGGCGACCGCAGACAGCGGACGGGCGAGCCAAAGGAAAAGCATCTGGCTCCATCTCTGCCACTGGCCTGCCCAGGACTGCTGCCCGGCCACGGCGATCTGCGCCCACACCTCCCGCTGGAAGGACGCCGGAAACTCCGGCTTGGGCTGTGTCTGGCGGATCAGGGAATCAAGTTCGTCGTCATTCATGGTAGTGAAAGGTGGCGGATGATGGCTTCACACACAACCCGCCAGGTCATCCGATACCTGGCGGGTTGGCAGGGTGGTTGGTCCCTTAGTTGGCGCACTGCTTGCGTTCGGCGGCGGTGCAGTTCTTCCCGGCGTGTGGCGCGTCGCAGCCGGTGTTGCACACGATGCTCTTGTTCACTACGATGCCGCCTTTGATTCCGTTGGTGGTGTAGCGCGTTTTGGTTTCGCAGCAGGACTTGAACGCGGGCTTGGCGGGAGCGCTGGCTTTGGCGGTGAAGCCCGGAGGCACTCCCTTCCAAGGGTTGGCGCTGGCGCTGGTGGAACTGAAGCCGACGAGGATCGTGACGGCGAGAAGTGCGAGTTTCGTTTTCATGGTTGGATTTGGTTTGGTTTGGTTGGACGCGGTGTTGTGCGTTCATCCAGTGCAACTCCACCGGCATGAAAAGCCCTCTGCTTTTTTGCAAATTTCCGACAGGCTTGAATAGCGGAGCGTGCGGCTCGTCGAAACTCGCGCTGCCTGCAATCATCGACGCGGGCGGATTTTGAACCCATTAAAACTACAAGCCATGAAGTCATTCACGAAACTCTCGCGCACTGCCACCGTCACGGGTGCCGTGCTTGCGGTGGCGCTGGTCGCTACCATCGCCATGCCTGCCCAAGCCGCCTATGTGGCGGAGAAAACTGTCTCCACAGCACGCACCGCCGTCATGCACCTCTGCCAGCGTTTCTGTGGGAACCATCATCATCACCACGGGCATCGCTGGTGCGGTCATGGTGAGGACTACTGGTGCCCTGGACACTGAGGTCGGGCGTCAGTGCTTGCCTTCGCTCCGCTCCATTGCCTGCATGAAATGAGCACCGTCTTCGGGGGACATCAGTCGGCTGATTTCCTCGTGATGACGGTGCTTTTCGTCACGAGTGCGGGAGGGCTTGATGCTGAAGGGGCTGCCGTTGCCGTGGAAGTCGATTTCGATCTGCTGGATGCGCTCCGCCTGCTCGTCGTTGATGTGGTAGGTGGTCTTCCATTTCGTCACGGTTTTTGAAATGGAGGTGGTCTGCTGGTGGATGGA
>JBEBGU010000082.1:0-9977 GCA_040081325.1 Prosthecobacter sp. | reverse complement strand
AGACTGAAGTCTGCCCCACAAGTGGGCTCAATCCCCCACCAGCTCATCCCACGACTTCAATCCCGTGACTGGCAGTAAAACAGTCGCAGCTTCCTTCCAGGCGGGTGTACCTGCTTTCAAGAAGAGATCCCAAATCTGTTTTTTGCTGTGCGGCTCAGAGATCGTATTCGGTGCATTCCTCCATAGCCCAAGGCGCAGTCCACCCTCCTGGGCATGATCCACATGACGGTGATAAATGAAGGCATCCACCAATGGCAAGCGCTGACATTTCTCCCAGGCATAGGCATAGGCGGCGGCTTGGAGAGATTCACCCTCAGGCTTTAGCAGCGTGTGAAAACCCTGCTCAGAAAGAATGATGCGCCGTGGCTGCCCCTGCCACAGAAGCTCGGGTTGTTTGAGATGATGACTGAGGACTTCCAAGTTCTTAAAGGTCACTTTGGGCGTCGCTTCACTGCTGCTAACAGCCTTGTCCGCCCAGGCGCGCGGATTGCCCAGATCTTCGGGATAAGGATGCCAGGCCACATGCCAATCGAGATCCCCCCGCTCACGCACTTTCTTGGCAAAGGCGTCTAAAAAATCCCGTCCTGGGGTAGCTTCTTCAGCGCTGATGCCATTCATCGAGATCGACCAGTGATGATCAAAAGGAATGTACAGTCGCGCATTCGCAGAAGCTCGGCGCACTGACTCATGCATGATACGAAACGCCTTCTCATACTCATTAACCGCCTCAGCCATGGGCTTGTGACCAAGATTGTACCAGAGCCAGTGCGAGTTCACTTCGTTACCGACGATCCAGCCCCAAACCCGCCCATTCTCAGGATGCGCACCACTCCAGCGCTCGGCCATTTCTTCAGAAACAGCACGCAGCCAAGCGAGTCCAGTGGGTGTCTTGGTATTGAATGCCCCGATGCTGTATTTGTAATCAGCGCGCGCATCGGGATGAATGGCAATCGCATCCACCTCTGGCTTCTTGGATGGATAAGAAAGCACGATGGCATAGACCAACACGCCGCGATCTGAGAGTAGCTTGATCTGCCGATCCAGGGACTTCAGGTAGCTTTCATTGAAGCTGAAAACCTGCCCATCCACCGTGCGCGTTGGGCTACCCGGTTTCTTTTGAAGATCCAAAAGTGACGTGATGTTGATGTTGATGCCCGCATGATGAATGCCCAACGCCAACGCATCATCGACCATCTGGACTTGCAGCCCCTTGATCGAGGCAGGCTTCGGAAAAGGGTCGGCATTGGATGCTGCTGAAAGCAATGCTGGGCCAGAGAGCAGAAGAGCAAGGGAGATGAGGAAGAGTAAGTAACGCATGACTGGATGAAATGAAAAGCTGCTGCTGATGGATCTACGTTGGCATCAAAAAAGCCCCGCCTGCGAAGACGGGGCTTTTTGAAAAACCAATTGGAACCAGCCAGCGATTAACGCTTGGAGAACTGGAAGCGCTTGCGGGCACCTGGGCGACCTGGCTTCTTACGTTCTTTAGCACGGGAGTCACGGGTCAGAAGGCCAGCCTTCTTCAACGTGCCGCGCAGTTCTGGATTCACGGCGATCAGAGCACGGGAGATGCCGAGCTTCACCGCACCAACCTGACCGGTAACACCACCGCCACAGGCGTTGACTTTGAAGTCATAGATCTGACGTGTGTTCGTCAGAGCCAAGGGAGTCAGGATCTGATTCTGCAAAGCAACCGTCGGGAAGTACTCTTCGAAATCGCGACCATTGACCGTGATGGAACCGGAACCAGCGAGGATGTGAACGCGGGCGATGGCGGTCTTGCGGCGGCCAGTAGAATTGTTGAGGGGCTTGGGATTGCTCATGAACTTAGATCAGGGAAAACTTGGAATTAAGCGACAACGAAAGGCTGTGGATTCTGAGCCACATGCGGATGGTCTGCACCGACATAAACTTTCAGCTTGGTAACAATCGCATCACCCAGACGATTGTGCGGAACCATGCCTTTCACAGCGCGATGCACGAGCAACTCAGGACGGCGTTGACGAACTTTTTCAGCGGTCTCCACTTTCTGGTTACCGATGTAGCCACCTCTCTTGCTGGTGTAAACTTTCTGCTGCTCTTTCTTACCAGTCAGAAGCACTTGCTCAGCATTGATCACCACGACGAAATCGCCGGTGTCAACATGAGGGGTAAATGTTGGCCGGGTCTTACCACGGATAAGATTGGCAGCAGCCACGGCGACTTGGCCGAGGACCTGATCCTTGGCATCAATGATCCACCACTGGCGGTTCATGTCTTGGGCTTTGGCAGAGAATGTCTTCATAAGGTTCTTTGAGAGTAGCACCCGATGAACGTCATCGAGCGCGGGAAAAGAAGGGCCGCGAGAATAGAAGTCTCAGCCAAGGTGTCAAACGGAAACTAGAGTTATTCACAGCTCTTTTGGGGTTAATTTGAAGTGCTGCGGCGACTCAGACAAAGATAGGCCCGACTCATATCACAATCAGACGCTGCAAACGAGTGAAGAGGAGTGAGCACTGAATCTTATCTGCAGCCAGTCCGGTCAGCTTCATGATCGCCGTGCGATACAAGGCAATCTGTGGCGCATAGCCCGCTAGTTTCTCCTCCAGAGCTTCATCTGAGTCCACATCATCGGTTTTAAAATCAATGATCCAGGCGCTGAGGTAGTGACCGCTTGAGTCACGCGCCAAATGCACACGATCAAAGATGCCGGAAACCCACTCACCCTCCATGACGAGATCAAACGGACGCTCGCGCCAGAGCTGTGTGTGCGGACCTGGCTGCTGAAAAACATTTGATCCAAGAACGGAGCACACCATGCGAAAAGCCAAGCTCTCCGGAGTGGTGGAGTCGGCGCTGAGATCATCTTGCGTGAGCAGACCTTTAATTAGCCAGCGCTGCGTCAAAGTGCCCAAAGGCTCAGCCCAGGCGACTTCGGCAAAAAGTTCATGCACACGGGTGCCGAGTCGGCGGCCAGGCTCGCGGCCTGCACTGAAGAGCACACTGCCTTTGACCTTAAAACTCTCCTCACCCGAGGGAGTCCGGCGACGCGGCATGGGCTGCGTTTCCTGCAACAATGGACCAAGCGGCGCTGAGATTGCGATGACTGGCGGGAGCATCTCCGCCTGACGTTGCTCGGGCAGATACCAGCCCACATCACCGGTCTCCCATTCAATGTTCCACGACTCCCCTGCCACTGGCGATGCGCCGAGCGTGTCACGCAGCAGAACAGACTCTTTGATCGCAGATGCTTTTTTTGCAGCAGGCTCAGCGATCAAATACAGACCACGCTTGGCACGAGTCATGGCCACATAGAGACGACAAAGCGACTCGAAAGCCCCGCGCCGCTTCGCCTCTTTCAGCTCAGCGCCAAGTGTCTCATCGAGTTCAGCATAGACACGCAGCGGTGTTTGCAGAACCCAGCGCACCCCCTCTCGATCTCGACTGATCATGAGATCATCTCGACGCAGCTTATCCATCGAGTCACCATCCAGATCAGGCAGGATCACGATGTCAAACTCCAGCCCCTTCGCCGCATGAACGGTCATGACTTGGATCGCATTTTGTGAGCCGCGCACACGCAGAGGATACTCACGCGCAGTGCGAATGAAGACATCCAGATCACGACTACCCGTCACATCGAACTCCATCGCGATGTCGGTCATCTGCGTGAGTCGGCGTTTGTGAAATTCATCCAACTCGGGCACAGCGGCGCGCACGACAGGAACCCACTCCTGCATGAACGCGGTGAATCCCTGCTCCTGCACGAGACGCTGCACATTCGCGATGCGATACAGCCACGACTTTTCATCAGCCGTCAACTCAGGCCATAGCGGCGTCATTTTCAAATGCTCCAAAGCCTGCGTGTCGGAGGGATGCACCGCGAGTTGCAGCACGGACAGTAGCGCCAAAGTCACCGCATTATCCGTGCAGGGCCGCTGCCGCGATTCACACACCACCTCCATGTCGGTGAGATGGCGCAGATGCTCAGTCATCTCCGTGGCATCATTGTTTTGACGCACTAAAACCGCACAGGAAAGTCCTCGTTTTAGCGGCTCCATCTCACGCAGTAGCTTCGCCGCCACATGGACAGCACCTTCTTGATCATCGCCCTCAGACTTGAGTGGTGAAAGCAATACCGCATGACCCACCAGTGCCTTTTGGCTGGCCAGATGCTCTTGAAAAGAGAAGCCCTTTAGACTGCCCTCTGGGAGCAGCGACTCGATGACCACCCGATTGCCAAACACACCATTCACCGCATCTAAAACCGCAGGCGCACTGCGATAGGACACACTTAGCGGCTGCTGATGCAGACCACGCGGCCCAGCCTCTGGGTAAGCACGCAATACGTCATCAAACAAATCCGGCTCCGCCTGACGCCAGAGATAGATCGACTGCTTCGGATCACCCACGGCAAAGAAGCTGCGGTGGCCCTCAGTATCCTGGATCACCTCATCCACCAAATCTCCGATCACCTGCCATTGCGTGCGGCTAGTGTCCTGAAACTCATCGAGCAACCAATGATCATGCCGCCCATCCATGCGATACCAGAGATCACCGCTGCCACCGAGCCAAGGCGAGTCCTCACGCACCGCATTAGCGAGCAGTCGCTGCACATCGGCAAAGGAAAGCCGTCCGCGAGCACGCACCCGCTGAGCATAATGATCCGCCAGCATCGCCGTCACTGCAGCGAGTCCGCGCGTGCGCTCGGCACGAACCAGAAACTCACGCAGCATCAGCGCTTCAGCGAGTCCGCGCAGCGCACGCGCTGGCGCACCATCAAGCGGCAGTTTCTTGCGCATCCACATCAACTCACCGCGATCTTTTTGCAGCTCGGGCCATTGCTCAGCCAGCTTTTCCAGCAGCTCTTTCACACGCTTTGGCAGCGTCATGCCGGGCGTCGTTTCGAGCACCGCTTGCAGCGTTTCCTCCAGCAGCACTTGCCCAGGCTCATGCGGCGGCAGGAAAGACTGACGCACCGTCGCCACCACATCAGCGATGGCTTTGACCGCTGGCAATCCATCTGGCCAGATCGCGCGAATATCACCCCAACCTCTGAGGCTTTCGTCATTCGTCATCCCCTTCCCCGAGTCTTCCCAGCGCATCACACCATCCGCCGCCCACTTCTGCATGGTCGCGTCCACCGTCTTCTCACCCGCACCAAAGGTCGCCTGCTTGTAGGCTTCCGTCAGCAGGTGCAGCGCGGACCGATCATCACTCGAATAAAGATGATCCAAGAGTGCCTCCAGCGCTTCATCGAGCGCCTGCTTAGCCTCATCTTCCTGCATTACTCGCGCACCCGCAGGCAATCCGAGTTCCAGGGGGAAACAACGCGCCATGCCAGCAAAAAAACTGTCCAGTGTGCCCAGCCGCAGCCGATGCAGACGCCGAGTCACGCGCCGAAGCAGCAGCGCGTAGTCGGTATCTTTCGGCACAGGAGGTTCGACTTCATTGAAGAACCCTGCCGCGCTTTCAGGATGCTCGGCCAGTTCCGCCAGTCGGCGCAGGATGCGGTTGAAGAACTCCCCCGCAGCCTTTCGCGTGAACGTCATCGCCGCGATGCCTTCCGGCTCAGCCCCGAGCGTGAGCAAGTGCGCATACCGCCGAGCCAATTGGTACGTCTTGCCCGATCCCGCCGAGGCGCTGATCATGAGATGCTTGAGGCTAGATTCGATGTCGGGCACGGGAGGGTAAAAAGTAGTGGGTTAAGAATCCTGATCCGCTGACAAAAACAATGCGCTCATTTGCAGATTCTCAACTCTCACCCATTCCCGTCAAAGTCGAGCACTTGGTTCTCGCACCACAAGTTGCTAGAGCAACATCATGACTTAAACTCGACACATGCAGCCTGATCGCCCCGATCACATCGACATCGACGAAATCCTCCCGCCCGAAAAGCCAGCCTTCGCCCACGATGCTCGTGGCAAGCCTGTGGCCTCTGACGTGGCGCAGTTTCTCGCCAAGTGGCTGGACAACTGGCTACGCATCCCCGGCACGGATTTTAAAATTGGACTCGATCCCCTGCTCTCCCTCATTCCAGGATTCGGCAGCACCATCGCATCTGGCGGCGGACTGATCATCCTAATCGAAGCCGTGCGCAGTCGTGTCAGCGTGCCCGTGCTCGTCCGCATGGCAGGGAACATGCTGATGAATACGCTCTTCGACTTTGTCCCCGCGCTCGGCCCCGTGGCCAGCGCCTTCTTCAAATCCAATTCCCGCAATCTGCGCCTGCTACAGGACTGGCAGGCTGGGCAGCATGATCTCATCAAACGCAGCACTTGGCGGCTCTTCGGCGTGCTCGGATTGATCGTCGCCGCCCTCATCGGCATACTGTTTGGACTATTCGCACTCTACGTCTGGCTACTGACCCATCTTTTCCACGCCTGAGTTTAGTCGCAACTTGTCCAGCAATCCTGCGTTCTACAGCGCCCTCTCACATGTCTTTCCACTCGCTTTCAGATGTCCTTTCCCAAGCCGCTAAACAAGCCGGTTGCCGTGATCAGTCGAGACTCCGCCACGCGCTGGAAGAAGCCGGAGACAAACGCCAGCCACTGATCGAGGCACTGCTCGATGCCAATGTGGTCGATGAAGAAAGCTTCTTCACCCAGCTCGCCACGATGCTGAAGATGCCTTTTGCCAAAGATGAAGGCGAGGCCCAAGACGGCCTGCACAATCGCTTCCCCGCCAAGCTCGCGCTGCGCCACCGCATCTATCCGACACATGTCAGCGCCGTCGAGGCCACCGTTCTTACCTACAATCCCTTTGATCTAAGCGCACGTCAGGCCGTGGGACAGGAACTGCGCAAGCGTGTCCACTGGCAGGTCGCCAGCCGTCACCGCATCCTCGAAGCCCTGCATCAGGGTTATGGCGTCGGCGCAGAGAATTTCGAAGAGCTGCTCGAAGGCCGCGAAGGCGCCGATCAGGACGATGATTTGAAACAGGAAGTCAACGTGCTCGACGAGGCCGACGAAGAAGCCACCGTGCTGAATTTCGTGAATCAAATCTTCCGCGAAGGCCTCAAGGAACGCGCCACCGACATCCACGTCGAGCCGCTGGAGCGTGACCTGCGCATCCGTTATCGAGTCGATGGCAAGCTGATCGAAGTGCCCGTGCCACCGAACATGCGCGTGCTGCAAAACTCACTCATCTCGCGTTTGAAAATCATGGCGCATCTCGACATCGCCGAGCGCCGACTGCCGCAGGATGGGCGCATCAATCTCGAACTCGATGGCGAGCCCATCGACGTCCGCGTCGCCACCATCCCCAGCGTCAATGGCGAGTCCGTCGCGCTACGTCTGCTCACGCGGAAAAAGTTCGACATGGGAGCCATCGGCCTCGATCCCGATACCGAGGCCAAGTTCCGTAAACTGCTCGCCGCACCGAACGGCATCATCCTCATCACCGGCCCGACCGGCTCCGGCAAGAGCACCACGCTTTACACGCTACTGAAGGAGCTGAACACCAAGGAACGCCGCATCGTCACCATCGAAGACCCGGTAGAAAACAAGCTCGACGGCATCATACAAATCGCTGTGAAGCCCGAGATCGACCTCACCTTCGCCGCTGGACTGCGCAGCATTTTGCGCGGCGACCCGAACGTCATCATGGTCGGTGAAATGCGCGATCAAGAGACCGTCGAAATCGCCATCCGTGGTGCACTCACTGGACACTTAGTTTTCTCCACCCTGCACACGAACGACGCCGTCGGCGGCATTTCCCGATTGCTCGACATGGGCATCGAGCCCTTCATGGTCTCCTCATCCGTGCGCGCCTTCCAGGCCCAGCGCCTTGTCCGCACCCTGTGTCCGCATTGCAAAGAGCCAGCCCACCATGAGGAAAGCTATCTCAAAGCCTGCGGTTTCCCCTTGGAGTGGAAGGACAAACTCTTCCGCCCAGTCGGCTGCCGCTCCTGCCGCAACACCGGCTTCACCGGACGTCTCGCCATCATGGAAATCTGCCTCATGACCGAGGCCCTCCAGGAGAAGATCAACATGCGCGCCACCGTCATGGAACTCAAAGCCCAAGCTCTCAAAGACGGCATGATCCCCATGCGCTACTACGGCTTCCGCAAAGCCAGTGAAGGCATCACCACACTCGATGAAGTCATGACCGTCACGGCAGCCAGTGAGTAATCAGCCAGCATTGCCAAATCCAACCTCATGAATATCCTGCCACCATGATCATCGCCTCCAATCCCCCCATCGACCTGCCGCTCGAGACGTTGAATGCCGATCAGAAGTGGAAAGTATTTCAGTTTCTCTGGAAGGACGTCGTCGAAGGCCACGAAGCAGAGATCGAACCGCCAGCCTGGCATGAAGAAATTCTTCAAGAGAGGCTTGATAAAGAAGCACGCGGTGAAGCAGTCTGGCGCGGTGTGGATGAAACCTTTGATATGATCCGCAAAGAAGTCGCTCATGGACGTTAGAATCGAGGGTTCCGCCCAAACTGATCTCATCGAAGGCTACCACTTCTATGAGAAA
The DNA here is from genome assembly GCA_040081325.1 of Prosthecobacter sp. GTDB lineage: Bacteria > Verrucomicrobiota > Verrucomicrobiia > Verrucomicrobiales > Verrucomicrobiaceae > Prosthecobacter. The sequence goes on along the minus strand of JBEBGU010000082.1, from coordinate 1,518 downwards.
GGCGAGGATGACGCAGGACTGTACTTTCTGGACAAAGTTCGTGAAGAAATTCTGGAACTCCAGGTCAGCGGAGGCGTTCATCGAAAGCGCTATGGTTTTCATTTCTGTCCCTCCAGCCGCTTTCCGCACGGCTTCTACTATCGCGTTGCTGGCGAGACGGTGAAAATTTACGCCGTTCTTGATTGCCGCCGCAGCCCCAGATGGATTCGTGCTCAACTCAAAGACCGCTAAACAAACATGCCATCTTTTGCCTACACCGCTCTCAATACCGCCGGACAAACTGTGACCGGCAACCTAGCCGTGGGCTCAAAAGCCGAGGTGTATCGGAAGCTCGAAGCGCAGGCTTTGACACCGATCAAGGTGGCAGAGGAAGCGAAGAGCGCTAAAGCGGGTGCGGCTTCAGCCGCCAAGGCGGCGGATAATTTGCCGGTCAAACTCAGCCGCAATCAGATCATCCTGCTCACGGAAGAACTGGCGGACATGCTGGATGGTGGCTTGCAGATCGATCAGGCTTTGCGGGTGATCATGGAACGGCAGGAGGACGTGGCATTAAGAAAAGTGTCCGGCATCATGCGCGATCAATTGCGTGAGGGTTCCAGTGTGGCAAAGGCGCTCAAAAAGGCATCTCCCAGCTTCGATGAACTTTACTGCAATCTCGTGGCGGCGGGTGAAGTCAGCGGCTCGCTAGCGCCGATCTTGCGCAGGCTGGCGCAGAACCTTTTGGTCATGGCGGAACTGCAATCCAAGGTTACACAGGCGATGATCTACCCGGCTTTCCTGATCGGGGCCTGCACGGTGCTCATGATTGTTTTCATGACGGTCATGGTGCCGCAGATCACGGACCTGCTGGACAAGAGCGGCCAGAAGCTACCCTTCGCCACGCAGATGCTGATCAGCTTCAATTCTTTCCTCGCCACTTACTGGTGGGTGCTGCTGTCGATCATCACGATCATCGCCCTTTCCTTCAAAGCCTACGTCGCTACGCCGAAAGGCCTGATGTGGTGGCATGAAACGAAGCTCAAACTGCCGCTCTTTGGTCCCGTGATCGCCACGCGCTTCTACGCCCAATTCAGTCACAGCATGGGCAGCCTCGTTGGTAATGGCGTGCCGCTGATGAACAGCATTCGCCTTGTCTCGAAAATCTCAGCGAATGTCTATATCCAAGCACTGCTCGCCAAGGTCACCGGCCTCGTGGCAGAAGGCGGCGCGCTTTCCAGTTCGCTGAAAAAAGTCGGTCACTTCCCGCTCATGCTGGTGGACATGATCGCCGTCGGTGAGCAGACCGGCCAGCTCAACCAGTCCCTGGAAAAGAGCGCCGTGCGTTACGACAAGGAACTCGACAAACGTATCAAGCGCATGACCGCGCTCATCTCTCCAATCATCATTCTTTTCATGGCCGTGATCGTCGGCGTCGTCGCTTACTCCATCATCTCCGCCGTCTTCCAGTCCGTGAACGGCATCCGCAGCCGCGTGTAATTTCACCCATCACTCGCTGCAACATTCCTGCCTGAATCCTGT